>NZ_CALETC010000110.1:0-8449 GCF_937920065.1 Acetomicrobium mobile | reverse complement strand
ACAAAATAGTATAATATATATTCGCAAGCAGATATTAAGTTCTAAAATAGGAGGGTGATTATCATGTGGGACAAGAAAGCAGGCCCGTTCATCCTTCTCTTGTTAGCGATTATCATGGTTCTTGTAGCTTTTTCAGCGGCATTTGCTAGTGTAACCGTCACAGCCAAAGAGGGGTTTATCAATGTCAAAGGGGGCAAGGTGTGGTACCGAGCGGCGGGGCTAGATGCGCAAGGGGTTCCTCTATTAGTTTTGCACGGTGGCCCGGGGATGACCCATTTCTATCTAGAATCTCTCGAAGCTCTTGCAAGCAGCAGGCCGGTTATTTTTTATGATCAACTTGGCTGCGGCAACTCCATAACTGAGGAGAAGGATACCAAGTCGTTATGGACCATAGAACGTTTCGTGGACGAGGTGCAGGCTGTAAGGGATGCCCTTGGCCTTGATAAGGTGCATATTCTTGGGCATTCGTGGGGGTCTATGTTGGCAGTGGAGTATATGACCCGCAAGAACCCTGAGGGGGTTCAAAGCCTCATACTGGCAGGGCCCTTCATGAGCACCCCGAGATGGATCTCCGATGCCAAGTCGTTGCTTAAAACTTTACCACAAGACATACAGAAAATAGTGGAGGAAGCGGAGGCCAAGGGCGATTATGACAACCCAGAGTACCTCAAAGCCATGGACGTGTTTTATAAAAACTTCTTCTGCAGGTTGGATCCATGGCCTGAGAGCTTGCTCAAAGCCTTTGATACCATGGGATATGAAGTCTACAACTACATGTGGGGGCCGAGTGAGTTTACTTCAACCGGGACGCTTAAAAACCACGAAGTAATCGACAAGCTTAAGGAGCTTAAACTACCAGTTCTCTTCACCTGTGGGGAATTTGACGAAGCCCGTCCGGAGACGGCTAAATACTATCAAAGCCTAGTGCCTGGAGCGGAGCTTTACATAGTGAAAGGCGCCTCGCATTGCCATCACTTGGAAAGTCCTGAGGAATTCAATGCAGTGATATCCAAGTTCATGGAGAAGAACGAAAAGTAAATATTTAGGGCCTGCTCGATTGAGGGCAGGCCCTAAATATTTCCGTATTCCATGCTAATTTCCTGGGCCAGTTGGCGCAGTGAAAACCATTCGGAGGTCTTTAGCTGCTCAAGGTAGTTGGTGGCCGTGGTTTGCATTTCCGGTATGGCCGGGTTGTTCTCCAGCTCCAGGATACACTCGATAACCAAGGCAAGCATGTCGCATTGCTTGGTGAAGGAGCTCACTGAGAAGGACTTCTCCGTGCTCAGTTCGTCCAAAAGTCTTTTCTTTTCTACGTCCTCTTTGACTTTGGGCGGCATGGTCTCTTTTATGACCTTTCGCTGTTTATCCTCAACTATGTCCCAAAGGGGTCGGCCTTCCTTTGAAGTGCCAAGTTCGTTTATTCTCTGTTTCACCGGAGAGATCACGTCCCCCGTCAGGCTCTCCAGGATATCGTGAAAGAGAGAGAGCAGAACAGATTCAATGTGGAATTTTTCCTTGAAGATATCCGGTCCATATATGGGGGCGAACATCCTTTCTTCGTAGAGGGAATATACCGCTGCCAGCAGGGCGACCACGTAGGTGTGAGCTAGTACGCTGCTTTCCAGGGTGCGCTTTATGCGGTTCCAGCGGATCAGGTATTTGAGGTTGCGAACGGTGATAAAGTACTCTCTGTGGCTTTCTGCTATTTTCTCGTATTCTTCGTAATGGGGAATTTCTTTTATACTTCTTCGGATCTCTTCTTCGCGTTTTTCGTAGGCTTCTTTGTATATTTTGCCGTTGGTGAGGCACTCCTCAAGGGCTGCCTTCCTTTTGCAGTAGTTGAAGATATGGTCTATGTCTTGGGCAGTTGATTCATCTTCGAGCTTTAGCTTTGCCTTCATGTACGGCAAAAGCTTTCCCCCTATGGGTCTTGGAAACAGTGGAGCGATCTTGCGCGCTGCGTCATCTCGTAGGATTTCGTAGTAGTTTGTGCCTTTTTTGTTGTCCTCCACCGGTATTCTTTCCAAGGACTCTATGGTGTGCCTTGGGATATCCGATATCTCGAACTTGGTGAATGATTGAAGCAGTGCCCGCAATATAAGGTGGTTGACGAACTCGTCATCTTTGTTCATCTCTTTGGCTATTGCGTATCCAAGGTGGGCGACGTATGCTGCGTTTTCCGCCTCTGTCCATGTCTCAATGCGGGGCAAAAAGTTCCATCGCTGCATGCTCATGAGCCTTTTTAACGCGGAGATAAGGCTTCGTGCCATGATATCGACCTCTTTCCAAGGTAGATCTTCAGACTAATTTTAGCATGAGGGGAAGTTTTCTTTATGGAAAAACTTCAAAGCAACGAAGCCTAAACAAGAGGCATATTATAATAAGGAAAATTTTTTAAAGGAAGAGGTCAAAAACGCCAAAAACAAAGACCAGATCCCTAAGGGGATTTTTTATGTTTCGTCGGTTTTTTCCCGTCTTTTTATTACCCACCAAGGAGCCATGGACGTATCCTGGTGGGCTTTGCCGAAGATCTCCCATAGGGTGGAAAATGCGTTGTGGACTCGGTTTATCATGGAGAACAGGGGCATAAAGACTATCCACGGAAAGAGCTTCATGTCCTGCCAGGGCCTTTCTGACAATACCAGCACGAAGATAATGAAGAAAAAAGCGGTGACACTTAGGTAGAACAAGTACACTAGCGCCATTATTCCCAGGGCAAAGGAAACAGGGAAGGCCACCGCAAGGTACGTTAAGTATCCCGTTATTGCAAAGGGCATGACTATCTGAAACAAAAGGCCAGTCCAAAGGAGAGCTATGAAGTTTTTCCACCCCACAAGCCTGGGGTTAAAGGACATCCAATGCTTCCTGAAATATATATAAGATAGATCTCCATCCCATCTCAGCCTTTGCCTGAAGAAATCCCTGAAGGTCTCAGGTACGTCGGTGAGCCCCACGGCCTCGGGGTCGAAGACTATCTTCATGTTCTTGTATCGTCCGAAATAGTTTTTTACCCTCAAGGTCAAGTCCAGGTCCTCCGCGCTGCCTGTGCTCCACCCCATGACTGCCTTTAGCACATCTTTCCTGAAGACGCCGAAGGCTCCAGAGATGTTGTTGACCATGTTGAAGGCGCTCAGCCCTGTCTTGCTGGCCTGTATGGAGAAGAAGTACTCTATGGCCTGAAGCCTGGTAACCAGGCTCTTTCGTATGTTTCGGACCTTTAGGGAGCCTGCGACGCATGCTACGTCTGGATCCTCGAAGTGCCGTGTTGCCCGCTCCACCATGTTGTTGTCGAAAGAGGTGTCTCCGTCCAAGGCCATTACTATATCTCCTCTGGCGACGGCAAGCCCCGCATTGAGGGATGAGACCCTACCTCCCCTTTTCCACTTTGGAAGCACGAGCAAGCTTCTTTTGGGTATCCTGCTTACTACGTTCTCCATGGATTTGGCTGCTTCGTAGGTCTTTTGATTTTGCGCTGCACCATCTATGACCGCTATTATCTGAATGAGTCCGGGGTAGAACTGCTCCGCCAATGTCTGAATGGTCCTTTTTACCCCCTCCCCTTCGCTGTAGCAGGTTATTATGCAGGAGACAGACGGGAAATTTCTATCTTGGGTGTATTTTTCGCTCATTCGTATCAGGCCGTACTTCAGAATGCCCAGGGTCACCAAAAGGTACACCGGCACCTCAAAAAAGAGCACAAAGGGTATGAACTGAAATATGACCTGCCACGTCTTGGCGGAGAAGGGGTCACCCAAAAGTACTATTAATATGTCGAGAACCTGAGCAAAAAAACTACTCATTGCCCAACTCCCCAGACAACCTTGCTAGGATCCTTTCCGCATCGTCTGCGTCCATAAGGTCGTCGGGAGTGGAGAATAGGGCGATTTTAAACTCCAATGTGCCCTCGTAATCGATATCTATTAACGAACTTAGGTTTTTTATCCGCTCAGCGAGCACATTGGCTCCGGCCTTGTCGGTCTTGGGCAAAAGAAGCCACAGGTTGTTTATGGATGTCCTCATCGAGACGTCGGTTCCTCTTATTAACTGCCTTAACCTTCTAGCTATCTCGTTTGCAAGCCGCAAGGTCTTTTCCCTTCCAAGTTTTAGGGCGATGTCGGGAAGATTGGATATGTAAATTCCCACCACGGAAAAGTTGTCCTGGGGGTACCTTTTGTGGAGATCAAGGAGCCAGTTCATGAGCTTGCTGAAATAGGGAGGAGCCATGTAATTGAGGCTGTCGAATATGCTATATACGTCTTCCATGGTGCCCACCCGCGCGGCGGTTTTGCCCTTGTTGGTTATTTTGAAACCGTATATGTTCTTTATTATAAGTTCGTCGGTGTCAGATCGCGTTCTGCAGTTGAAACAGTCAACGACCACATCGGGGTCTATGAATCGATGGCCGCAATCATTGCAGGAATGGCTCTCCATGGGGTGGTCGTAATCCTCTCCTAGATGCCTGAGCCTTGTGTGGCAGAAGGGACATCTCAGGTGATCCTCCAGGAGGAAATCCTCAACCGGTCCCACCCTTCCGCAGGTAAAGCAGTGAATGAACTCCTTCCTGACTATGTCCAGGCTGCTGCAGTTGGGGCATATATCGATGTAGTTCAGGTGGGACGTCTCGCACCTGGGGCAGAGCCTTATACGGTCTATCAGGTCTCCGAACTCTAACAGCCCTTTCTGCTTGAGAAAACCTAGCCACTCCTCGCCCATGGCCGGATCCTCGCTGAGACAGGAGGCTAAGGGATATCTGTAGGCATGGGGTGTAAAGGGTTCGAGTAGGGGCTTTATTTGCATGCTGGGCCTGGCGTACAAATAGGCCATCAGCCGGAAGTCGGGGCTTTCTTTGAGGGCATCCTGGTTGGCTTCGTTCAGCCGGTTCAATATCTGCGAGGCCTTTTTTACGGCCTCCTCCATTGAGGATATTTCCCCGTCGCACAGAAGGGCTATCTTTTCCGGCAGTGCCGAAGTCGTAAACAGGGGCTTGGCGCACGATGAAGGATTGCTTCGTATGGTGCATGAAACTTGGCATGCCAGCTCCTCAGGTTCTGAACCGTCTATTATGAAGGCGTCGGCATCCTCCATAACCTGCGTTAGTTCCTCTATGGAGTGTACGTCCCTAACCGTTTCGTACCTATTGAGGCAAGGATTCTCCGCGAGGGCGAAGCGGATAAATTTTATATCTTTTTCAGTCATTTCCGGCTCACTTCCTTTGGTCTCATTCCCAGAATTTTAGGTGGAATCCCCAGTGGGCAGAGAAGGGAAGCCCTTCCACCATCAAATCTTCTGGTATGGGTTCTGTGGGCTCCAAGATTACCTTCACCGCTATTTGGTTTTCGCTGAAGGGAGTCCTAAGCTCATAAGGCAGCGCCTGGGCAGTGGTGGGTATCTCCTTGACCTTGGCTTTTACGATCTTCCCGCCGGGGAATCTCAACGTCACCGGCCTTCCCGGAGATACGAAATGAAGGTCCTGGGGCTCCACGTAAGTCACCAAAGCTGCTGTTTTGGTGTCCACCATGCTGGCCAACAACCCCCCCTGCGCCACGGTTTGGTTGGGCACGACGAAGATTTCCGTGACCAGTCCATCTACGGGAGAACGGACTTCGATGGGACGTTCTCCTTCCTCAAGAAGCTTTATTTCGGCCTCTAGCTGCCTCAGCCTCACCTCGTACTGGGGGTCCTTTGCATCTTCCATCTTGTTTAATTCGTCTTTTTGCCTTATGTAGTTTGCCCATGCCGACGCAAAGGCGCTTTGGGCCAGGTTGAGCTCTGCCCGTGTGGCTGCTCCCTTGTTGAACAGCTCTTCGGTGTCTTTTAGGATCTTCCTTCTGTAGTCTACTTCTTGCTTTGCCAACGCCAATAGCTCCTTGAGTTTTGATGCGTCGTCGGGTTGGGGATAGTTCTCCAAAAGGGCGTCTCTTTCAGCCTTGAGCAGTTGGAGTCTTTCAGGTTGGACAGTGGGCTTTATGGAGAACAGTACGTCCCCTTCTTTTACGGCCTTACCCTCTTTGGCCAAGACGGCTTCCACCACGCAGGGGCGAGGAGCAGTAACGGCTACTCTTTCCATTTCGATGTTTCCAGGGGAGATGGCAAAAAACAGGCCGCTTCCTATCTTGAACAAGAAGTACAAAAAGGGGCTGCAGACGATCAGCACCACCAAAAACCAACGCCACTTGGGGAAGACCCTCTTGGCTGGTGCGTAAGGCATCTTTAGGCCGTCTTTGGCGTCTGGATTTTTGCTCTTGGGAGATTGGAATCTTACTTTCACGGTTTCATCTCCTTATACTCTTTCCATGATTGTATGATAAAGCCCTCAAACTGGGACGACTGGAGCTTTTTGTTCATGTAGTGCAGGGCCTCTTTGAGCGCGGCTTTGCCTTTTGTTCCGTAGCTTTCCTGTGGGGAAAGGTTTTGTTCTACGCTCTGGGCCAGGGCAAACCTCATGTTGGGAAAGCTTTTCATTATGGCTTCCATGCGCTTTGCGGTTTTTTCGGCGTTTGAGGAGTATATCATCACCGCTACGTACTCAACGCCGATTCCCGCAAGCCCCTTCCCAGCGATTTGTCCCAATTCACCTTCCAGGTACCTAGGATGAATTGACAGAGAAACGGGAAAGTCCGAAGCGCTTAATACTTCCTTTGTGGTATCCACGAGCTTTTGCGTCAGGGCCTTTCTGTTCTTTGCAGCGTCAGGCAGAGAGTCGGGTTCTATGTCCAGATGGATTCCATCAAAGGGAAACTGGCTCATGAAGCCTATTATCTCCAAGAGATTTGGCCGGTGTTTCTCCAAGAGCCAGGAGGGGTCCCCCAAAAGAAGCTCCACATCCATAGCGCGACTTTTGCACTCTTCTATGAGGTTTAAAAGAGCACTTTTCCCTTGGGGGGTTTTGAGGAAGTTAAGCTCGGCTTTGCTGAAGGACAAAAGCACCCGGCTGAAGCCCTCCGAGGCCAACTTATCAAGCTCGCTGGTTCGGGTTTTTGAATCGAGCAGTGCCGATGGATCCCAAACATAGGCAGAAAGCCTGAAGGGGAAAGTTAAGGAATTTTGCTCTGCCAGGGGAAAGTACCTGGGCAGCTTTTCATTTATGTTGTCCAATGTCACGGGATATGCAAATATGGCAAGCTCCGCCTCGGTTTGAAGCAAAAGGCTTTGGGCGTCTACAAAGTCCAAGTAGGTTCTGAGGTAGTTGTAGCGGCTTTTCAGGAGTTGCTCAAAGGTGTCCCCCGGTATTTTTTCATGGCGCAGGAGGTTTTCCCTTATGGCCTCCTTGGCGGCTTCAAGGCGCTTTTCATTGGCATCTATGGATTTTATCGCGTACCGTCTAAGGCCCAGTATCCTGTTAAGGTCGTTCTCCAAGGTTATTTGGGTTATTATCTTCTCTTGTTTTTCTTTTTTTAGGGCTTCTTCGGCGGCGAGCTTGGCGGGGTCTTTATCGTCCCTCAAGGAGCGGAAGGGGTTTTTTATCGTAGCCGAAATATACGCGCCGCTTCCCGTCCCGCCGGGGAAGTCCTTTCCCACTGCAACTCCCAGGTCTATATTCCCTTCTTTCTCGAGCTTGCCCGATAGTTGGGCTATTTGCTCCCTTAGCTCAAGGGCCTGATCCTTGTAGTATAGGTCCGCTAGTTTCGGGATGTTGTCGTAGAGAGTCATTGGGTCCTTGATAGGGCCGGGCAATGTGGGATTGGGACATTTGGCTCCGAGTTTCCAAGACCTGCCGGTTGCAAGGCGTATGGTACCCAGAGCCTGGGACTTTTTCATCTGGACGCTTTCCAGGTCCCGCTTGGCCATTTCAAAGGCAGACATAAACTCAAGGCGGTCTGCTTCCAGCAGGAGCCCCTTTTCCGTGCGGGCCTTCAAAACTTTCCTCGCTTCCTCTTCTCCTGCAAGAAATTCTTTTATTGCCTCTTCCTTCCTGCATTCTGCCCATAGTACGATGTAGGCCTTCCGCAGGCTGGTGAGGTTGGTTTCAAGGACCTTGCGCAGCAAAGCCTCGCCCTTCAGCCTTTCCATCTCGGCCTTGAGCACTTTGATCTTTTCGCCGTTCCAGGTGCCCAGTATGGGGAAGGAGACCCAGGATTTCAGCGTCAGCTTTTGGTAATTGATGTTCTCGTCGGAGGTCTCGCTTTGGGGCTCGTCGTTGTATCCATAGGTGGCATTTATGTAGAACTTGGGGCCTATGGAGTCCTTCTCGGCCTCTAGGATGTGCATGTTCTCGTTCAGGAGAGCAAGCGAAGAAAGAACCTCAGGCCCCTCCTGCACAAGGGGTTCCAGCTCCTCCAGGGGAGGCAGCTCTTGCTCATGGGAACTTGCCCAGCTGGCCTCCCTGGAGCAGAAGGGCCAAAACATAAGAAACAACACCAAACATAAAATGTGAAACTTGAAATATGCTTTCTTTGTACTCAAACCGGCTCTTCCTTATCAAATGGAGTGTAAAAATAGTATATTAAAA
>NZ_CALETC010000109.1:0-4099 GCF_937920065.1 Acetomicrobium mobile | reverse complement strand
GAAGGCTCGAAGAAGTCGGGGTGGATGCTTTGGCTGCCATCAATTCGGTGGGGCCAGCTTTGAGGATAGATTTAAAGACAGGCTTGCCCTACATGGGAAGCAGCGACGGTTACGGTTGGATCTCGGGATCCGCCATCAAAGGAATAGCGCTTCGTCACGTATTTGAGCTATCGCAGGCCGTTTCCATACCGGTCATAGGGGTAGGAGGGGTCTCAAGCGGCGAAGACGTCATTGAGATGTTTATGGTCGGTGCTTCGGCAGTACAAATATGCACGCAAGCGATCGTTGAAGGCCCCAAGGCCTTCAAGAGGATCGCGCAAGAAGCGTCAAAGTGGCTAGACGAACATGGCTACTCCTCCCTTGAAGAAATAAAGGGGTTAACTGCTAAAAAGTGGTCGACGAGAAAGGAACCCCTTGTCAAAGTGACACCTAGCGTAAACGAGGAAAAATGCATAGGATGTCGCAGATGCGAGGAGTCTTGCGTCTACTATGCCATAAAAGTAGGCTCTTCCGGCAAGGCCGGCGTTACTCCGGAGGCCTGTTTCGGATGCGGGCTTTGCTACACGCGTTGCCCAGTTGGTGCCATTACGCTGTCTTAAACACCTGCTTTAGCCCCGCAAGACCAGACGTCTTGCAGGGCTAAAGCAAGGCTAGAGGAGGAAAAGAGATGTTTAGCACAGTAAATAAGCCTGTAGAGAGGGTCGACGCCCACGAAAAGGTAACCGGCAGAGCAAAATACGGAGCGGACCTTCAGTTTACCGGAATGCTTTACGGCAAGGTGCTTCGGGCAAAACATCCTTCGGCCAAGATAAAAAACATAAACACAGAAAAGGCTTGCTCCACGCCGGGTGTATGGGCAGTTATGACGGCCCAAGACGTTCCCTGCAACGAAATAGGCGTCATCCTACAGGACCAGCAAATTTTAGCCAAGGAACGCATTTACTACATAGGCGACGGCGTAGCCATGGTGGCGGCCGAATCCCTTGAGGTTGCTGCCAAGGCCTTGGAAGCAATAGAAGTCGAATACGAAGAGATAAGCGGAATTTTCGATCCTTTAGAGTCAAGAAGCAGTGATCCTATCCATCCTGATAGAAACAGCAACGAAGTCGTGCACCATAAATTAAGAAAAGGCGACGTTGAGGAAGGCTTTGCAGGAAGCGATGTCATCATCGAAAGACAATACGAGACACAGTTCGTCGAGCACAGCTACATTGAACCCGAAGCGGTGGAAGCCGTTCCTTACGAGAACGGAAGCCTGGTAACGATCTATGGTTCCGTTCAAAACATCTTTGCCACCAGGGACGCCGTTGCAAGATGTCTTAAAGCTGACTTGAGCAAGATAAGGGTCGTTCAAAACCACATAGGTGGCACCTTTGGCGGAAAGGACGAGGTCGTGTCAGCCATGGCCTGCAGGGCAGCCCTTTTGGCCTTAAATACCAACAGACCCGTTAAGATGGTAAATACCAGAGAAGAGTCCATTGTAGAAAGCTACAAGAGACATCCCTATAAGATGAACTATAAGGTAGGGGCCACCAAGGAAGGCAAACTGGTTGCCATGGAGATCAAGGCCGTAGCCGACGGCGGCGCTTATGCCTGCCAGACCCCGTTCGTGACGTGGAGGTCGGTCGTTCAGGCGACGGGGCCTTACGAAGTGCCCAACGTTAAGACAGATACCTACGGCTACTACACGAACAACGTATATACGGGAGCAATGCGCGGTTACGGTTCCCCGCAGGTGATATTTGCAAACGAATCTTTCATGGACGAGCTAGCCCAGGAACTGGATTTAAGCCCGCTTGAGATGAGGCTTAAAAACATCTTAAGAAACGGCTCCATAACTGCAAGCGGACAAAAGCTGGATCGTCATGAGGTAAGTCTTGATCAAGTCATAGAAAAGGCCGCACAGGCCATAGGCTACGAAGAAAAATATAAGGAATACAGTAAACCCCAGAGCGGCGCCAAGCGCAGAGGCATAGGCATGGCCATAAGCTACAGGGGTTGCAGCCTAGGTGCTGAGGCCGTCGATGGCGCCGGGGCGGTGCTGTCCATCCAAAAGGACGGAAGCGTTTACCTTTACAGCGGCCTGTCCGAAAATGGCCAGGGGTTGAAGACCGTCTTTTGTCAGATGGCGGCGGAGGAACTTGGCATAGACATCAAACACGTTAATTTCTTGGAGTCGAATACCTTGATCTCCCCCGATAGCGGTTCGACCGTTGCCTCCCGTTCTACCCTGGTTGGAGGAAACGCTGTGCTTGACGCCTCGAGGAGGGCAAAAAAAGCCTTGGCCGACTTTTTGGCAAGCCAATACAACTTGCCTGCCGAAAGCCTGGTTTTTAAAGACAGCCATATATTTACATCTGACGGCAAGAAATTGATTTCCTTTGCGGAAGCTGCCAGGAAGGCTTTCTGGGCGGGCGTTCAGCTGTCCCATGTGGGCTGGTACGTAGCGCCAAGCATTCACTGGGATGAAGAGGAAGGCAAAGGAAGCCCTTACTTTACTTACGTTTACGGCTGCCAAATTGCCGAGGTCGAAGTGGACATGGGAACGGGAGAAGTCACCGTATTGAACATGGCTGCCGCCCACGAAGTAGGCAGGGCCATAAACCCGGCGACCCTGAAGGGTCAGATATACGGCGGGGTGATGATGGGCCTCGGTTACAGCATCATGGAAGAGGTGGAGACTGAAGAAGGATACATTACTAACACCAATTTTGACGAATACATCATTCCGACTTCTAAGGACATGCCGAACATCATCCCGATAATCGTCGAAAATCCTGACCCCGACGGACCTTTCGGTGCCAAATCGATAGGGGAGCCTACGCTTGAGCTTGGGGCAGCTGCCATAGCCAACGCCATCGCGCAGGCTACGGGCAAGAGGATAAGGTCATTGCCGTTGAACTTAGAGAGGGTGCTTTTGGGCCACCCCTTGAGGAAAGGACGTGGCAAGAAATGATAGACTACGAATTTTTAAAGGCGCATTCCCTAAACGAGGCCCTGGATTACCTCGGTTCTTATGAAAACGTCAAGGTCATCGCGGGCGGGACGGACATTTTAGTGGATATCAGAAAGGAAAACGAAAGAGCAAAGAGCTTAAAGTATTTACTGGATATAAGCAAATTAAAGGAGCTGAAGTTCATCGAAGGAAGGAAGGACTGCATGGCGATAGGGGCGTTATCTACACATACGATGCTAGTAGAATCCGCCGTCATTAACAAGCACTTTCCTTTGCTGGTATCCGCTGCGAAGACGATAGGTTCGACTCAGATTAGAAATAGAGGCACGGTGGGAGGAAATATAAACAATGCCTCTCCAGCTGCCGATCTGCTTCCTCCTCTTATTGCCTTAAAGGCGCATGTGAAGTTGCGTTCTGCGAAAGGAGAAAGGGAGGTTCTGATCGATGAGTTTTTGGCTGGCCCTTACAGGACCAATCGTCAAAGCGGCGAAATAATGACGGAAGTATGCGTACCTCTGCTTGGCGAAGGCTACTTCATGAACTTTCAAAAGATCGGAAGAAGAAAGGCCATGAATATAGCCCGACTTAATTTAGCCATCGTTTTAGGCATAAATGATGGTGCCATTTTTGATTCGAGGGTTGTGCCTGGTGCAGCGACAGCCTATCCGATGCGTTTTAGAAAGGTAGAAGAAGCCATTTCTGGCAAAGACATAAAAGACATCGATCTAGCCGAGATAGGAGAACTTGCAAGCGATGAAATGATCTCTGCGACGGGCGTTCGCTGGTCCACGCCTTACAAGCGCATAGCCCTGGCAAGTTTGGTAAAAAGGGCTTTAGAGACGATTTTCATGGAGGCGAAGGCCGATGAGTGATATCGAAGTTACCATCACCGTAAACGGGGCAAAGCACTGCCTTGAAGTCGGGCCAAAGGAAAGGTTGCTGGATACCTTACGGGAACGTCTTCACCTCACGGGCACGAAGGAAGGCTGCGGCGTCGGAGAGTGTGGCGCCTGCACGGTCATCCTTGACGGCGAGGCGGTACATTCCTGCCTGGTGCTTACGGCCCAGATAAACGGAAGCAAGGTTTTGACCGTCGAGGGCTTAGAGGTTGACGGACGTCTTCATCCGCTGCAGGAAGCCTTC
>NZ_CALETC010000108.1:0-1720 GCF_937920065.1 Acetomicrobium mobile | reverse complement strand
CATCCTTCGCCAAAAAGAAATTTCACGTCAAAGCTTTTGATTGCAGCGCCCAAATTGGATTGCCTTAGCATCTTGATGATCGCCATCGCCACTC
Organism: Acetomicrobium mobile; assembly: GCF_937920065.1. Taxonomy (NCBI): domain Bacteria; kingdom Thermotogati; phylum Synergistota; class Synergistia; order Synergistales; family Acetomicrobiaceae; genus Acetomicrobium; species Acetomicrobium mobile. The sequence goes on along the minus strand of NZ_CALETC010000108.1, from coordinate 1,626 downwards.
CCCCCAAGCCGACACACCTGCCGCTTGAGGCTGCCGCCTCCAAGGCAGTTTTACGTGCACGGCTGCAAAAGTCGCGCTCGGCGTCAAAGTCGAGAGGCTCAAGGGGTCCGCTTAATCTTCCTTCAAAGGTCCGCTCAAAGGCGCTTGCCATCAAAGACCCCCCACTTCCGACGAGAAACAGCCTGTCAGATACTTTTGGCTCGTTGCTTTTTAAGAACTTCTTGTCATCGAAATACCCGACGGCACATACAACGGGCGATGGCAATATGGCGCCCTGGGGCGACTCGTTATAAAGGCTCACGTTTCCTGAGACTATGGGGCAGTCAAGCTCCTGACAAGCTAACGCCATTCCCCTTATGACCTCAGACATGGTCCAGAAGTTTTCCGGAACCTCCGGGGACGGAAAGTTGAGGCAATCGGTCATGCCCAAAGGATACGCCTCGGCGACGGCCAATTCTCTTACTGCCTTGGCCACGGTCTCCATGCCCCCGATCATCGGATCAATCGCGCATCTCCAAGGATCGCTTGCCGCAGATAAGGCTATGAGCCTGTCGATCTCCTTGACGTAGAGGATTGCCACGGAGTTTCCCGGTCCAAGCGTGGTCCTTGTTTGAACCATGTGATCATATTGCTCGTATATCCAGGATTTGTCCTCAAACTGAGGAAGCTCGGATAAGGCCTTTGCAACCGACATGGGGTCCTTGCCGTCTATGTTGGTTTGAGGTTTTGTGGGGTAGTGTATGACCCTTTGGGCAGGCTCCCTTTTTGGCCAGTCTATCGTGGGACCCGAAGCGAGCATGGAAGCCGGAACGTCTGCTGCCACCTGGCCCTTGAAGTACAAAACGAACCTGTCCTGCTCGATGAGCCTTCCTATGTTGGCGCACTCAAGCCCCCATTTGTCGGCTATCTTTTTGACGTCGCCGTAGTGTCGTTCTTCTATGACCAAAAGCATCCTTTCCTGGGATTCGGACAAGGCGATCTCAAAGGGGTTCATGCCCTCTTCCCTCAGGGGCACATTGTCAAGGTAAATTTCTGCGCCGGCTTTTGCCTTGGCAGCCAGCTCGACGGCAGAGGACGTTATGCCGGCGGCGCCCATGTCCTGCATGCTCACTATAAATCCTTTGTCCAAAATTTCGAGGCAGCACTCTATGAGCAACTTTTCGGCGAAGGGATCTCCCATTTGGACCTGTGGCTTGCTTTTCTTGACGGCTTCATCTAGCTCTGCGGACGCAAAGGCAGCGCCTGCGATCCCGTCGCGGCCGGTCTTTGAGCCAAGAAGTACCAGCACATGTCCTGGCTTGGAAGTATCTGACTTCACGACCCCGTCTAACCTTACAAGTCCTGCGCACATCGCGTTTACCAGTGGATTTCCCGTGTAGCAGGGGTCGTAGTAAGCAAAGCCTCCGACGGTGGGTACGCCTACGCAGTTGCCGTAGCTTCCGACGCCCTTTATTATCCCTTCTCTAAGGTAATTCGATCTTCTGTCGTCCGGAGGCCCAAAAAAGAGGCAATCCATCGAGGCGATGGGCCTGGCTCCCATGGCAATTACGTCCCTTATTATCCCTCCTACGCCTGTTGCGGCGCCCTGGACGGGCTCGACGGCGGAGGGGTGATTGTGGCTTTCCA
>NZ_CALETC010000107.1:0-2943 GCF_937920065.1 Acetomicrobium mobile | reverse complement strand
CGAGTGCCGGAATAGTCGGATTTGTCGCAGGATTTGGAGAGCTTCTAGGTTATGCCGTGCGCATTTTTTCCGGTCGCTTGGCCGATCGGTCCAAGGCATATTGGCCGCTGGTCTTTTTGGGGTATGGTCTCATCTTGTGTGTTCCCCTGCTCGCAGTGGCGCCCTCGTGGAAGATAGCTGCCCTATTTATTTTGGGAGAACGGCTCGGAAAGGCCATCAGAAGCCCTGCAAGGGATGCTTTGCTTTCATATGCTACCAAACAGGTGGGGAGAGGTTGGGGTTTTGGGATTCATGAGGCGATGGACCAAATAGGCGCTATAATCGGTCCGCTTATAATGTCCCTTGCTTTATACCTCGGCTTGGGTTTTAGAGGGGGATTTTCACTTCTCTTTGTACCTGCAGTGTTGATTTTGCTTGTATTGACTCTCGTGAAAAAGACGACTCCGGCTCCCCAGAGTTTCGAGGTGGAAGAAGAGGCAAAGGGGGAAGAGGAAAAGGAAGCCAAATTGCCAAGGGTATTTTGGCGATATATGTTGTTCGTCTGTCTTGCTGGAGTGGGACTCATACCATTTCAGATAATGGCCTATCACATGAAATCGGGAGCATTCGTCTCTGACGTGAGCATACCGATATATTATGCCATTGCCATGGGAATAGATGCCCTGTTTGCCTTGATAGTCGGAAGGTTGTATGACAGCATTGGCTTGAGGTGCCTTCTTTTCGTTCCCGTTTTTACCCTACCCATACCGCTTTTTGCCTTTGCCAGAGATCCAATATCCTTGGGCCTTGGCGTCGGATTATGGGGTTTGGTAATGGCTGTTCACGAGACTATAATGCGAGCGGCTATAGCCGATATCGTTCCGCCTGCCCGCAGGGGAACCGCTTACGGCATATTCAACGCTGCATACGGTATTTCTCTTTTTTGCGGAAGTTTTATTATAGGGCGGCTCTACGACAAAGCGCTGGCTTACGTAATCCTCTTCGTTTTGCTGGCTGTGCTCCTTTCCTATATGGCTTTTGTTATGTTTTTGGGAAAGCACAGGCAGTATCAAAAATGACCGGAAAAAACAAAAGGAGTGGCAGGTTTGGCAAAGATACACCTTATTAAATTGAAAGGGCTTTGGGAGTTGGGTTTTGCTCTTGATGAACATACGATCAGCAGTCAATTCATAGGATGCGATGAATCAGGAAAAGAGCGGTTTCAGACGGAACGCAGCGTGATGGAGGATTTGCTCTATCGTTTAAAGTGCCAGTCAGACATCGCAGTTATTCCCGAGATGCGGACCACCGCCAACGACTACCTTGAGCGCCTCAGAAACTCCGAGTGGTTTTCCCTCCGCCAGCTCGCCCAGGAAATCGGCATGGAGTACCCGGAGGTGCTTCGGGGGTAGGGGGAGCAGGTTTTCCGGGCATTCTTGCCTGATAAGACGCCAGTCACCAGGGAACGAGGTCCCAAGTTTGTCCCAAGCGGCATCTGTATTTCCCTGCTTGAAATCGCAAGTAATCCCATATCGACAGGGATGTTGATGAAGGCCGCGGGACAGACAAACAGGACCCGGTTCCGTAAGAGCATCTTGCGCCCACACCTGGAGGCCAGGCTGATCGAAATGACAATTTTGGATAAACTTCGAAGTAGCAAACAGAAATACCGACTTACAAAAACAGACCGCGAGTTACTGGAGAAGCATCCCGAAGGAGAAAAAAGAAATGAATAAAAACTTCCAACGACAACACCAACAAGGGATATTCGATCCCGAAGAGACAAGATCAAGCCCCTAAACTGCTGCAAAAAGATCGTTTGAAACAGCTGGCAGCTGGCGGTCAAGAACCTCATCAAGGATGCGCTGGAAGCAAATACGGGAGAGGAACGGAAAGAAAGGCTTCAGTGAAACAAACAGTCAACATGGCTCAACCGAGGCCGTAGCGGTGAGTATTTAACCGGGTCCGAATTTACTACGGTTCTCGGACTTGACTCTTTCAAAATTCTTTTTATACGTGAAATAGTAGAGCGATAAGTCTCTTGACATCAACTGTCACTAACTATAAATTAAAGTATAATAATACTAATTCTAACTCGCGACACTGGAGGCGCTTCCGCAAGGAAATCATTTGCCTCTGCATGTAAGAGATACACTGCTAAACGCAAGAAAGACGGAGGAGCTAGGTAATGGCGGAACCCTTGGTAGATCAAGTACTGCGAAAGATCGGCGAAGCTCGCAAACTTTATCACCGCCTAATTCTAATGGTGGGCCCGCCGGGCAGCGATCTCCGTTATCTCCAGCATAGCGGTAGGATTTGAACGTCGGACGGATACAGAGTTTGCACGATTTCTTGTCATGGTAAAGGCCTTGGCAAGTGAAATCAAGGCACAGTTCTACATTGCTTTGGACCAGCTTCGCAAAATTCGGTAACATCTATCGGCCTCACCGTCAAAGGGAGGCGCATGAGTAGCGAAGCAAATAGCGAAATGGCATTGCGCTATTATTGCACAATTGGCCAAGCGGCTGAAATAAGCCGGACAATAATCTGGAACGGCCAGCTTATTGGCAAATCCGTCAGCATGAGCTTGAAATGGCTGGAGCACAAAGCCGCAAGAAGCATGCGATGATGGTATTTTTAACTGCGAGGTACATGAGGAGAAGGAAAACAATGGAAGTATCTCAACTGACCTGGATCACCAATTTCATTTGGGGCATCGCCGACGACGTGCTGCGCGACCTCTACGTGCGTGGCAAGTACCGTGACGTCATTCTCCCGATGACCGTGATCCGCCGATTGGATGCGGTATTGGAGCCCACCAAGCGGGCCGTGCTCGATTTGAAAGCTTTGCTCGACAAAGCTGGGATCGTACACCAGGACGCTGCTCTGCGACAGGCCGCTGGTCAAGCCTTCTACAACACCTCCCCTTTCACGCTACGCGACCTCAAGGCGCGTGCCAGCCGC
>NZ_CALETC010000106.1:0-26746 GCF_937920065.1 Acetomicrobium mobile | reverse complement strand
GTAAGGTAAGGTAATGCATATTTCTGAAGGAGTTCTTTCTCTTCATACTTTGGCCATTGGAGCTGCGTGTGCAGTTATAGGCGTTGCGGCTGGCCTAAAGAAAATGGAAATAGACAAAGTGCCTCGCGTGGGAATAGTATCTGCGGCATTGTTTGTTTCTTCGTTAGTTCACATTAACGTTGGGCCAACGAGTGTTCATCTTGTACTTAACGGCATAGGAGGGCTTCTGTTGGGCCTCAAGCTTTTTCCTGCGTATCTCGTTGCTCTATTTTTGCAGGTGTTGCTGTTTCAATTTGGAGGGCTTGCGGTGCTCGGCGTAAATACTTCTACCATGGCATTATCAGGGATTATAGGGGGCTATTTGGGCAGGTGTATCATTAGTTCCGGAAAGCCGCCTTGGCTTGGTGGAGCAATTGCAGGGGGAGTAGGCGTTGTTTTAGCTGGTGTATTTACGGCACTCGCTCTTGCTTTTAGTGGAGATGTATTTGTTGTTACAGCGAAATTAGTTTTATTTGCTCACATTCCCATTGTAATCATTGAATCAATAATAGGTGCTTTTGTCATGACGTTTATCTTCAAAGCGATGCCTTCTTTTGTAGGAGAGTGCAAAAAATGGGAATAAATATAAGGTTGAAACCATTGATCGTTATGGCAGTTATAATTTTTTCTACAGTAATGTGCCCCTCTGTGGCCAATGCTCATAAATTAAACGTCTTTGCCTATTTCGAGAATGATGCCGTAGTGGGCGAAGCTTACTTTAGCGATGGAGCTCCGGCAAGAGATTGCGATGTAGTTATAAAAGACCCACATGATGACGTGGTTATATGTAAAAGTCATACTGACAAAGAAGGTAAGTTTGTTATAAGCGTCGGTGCTTCAAAGAAGGGGGATTTTTTGATCATTGTTAACGCTGGCATGGGTCACCAGGGTCAAACAACGATAAGTCTTCCTGCGCAGGAAGACGTCTTGACCACGCGGGCAGGCGAGAAAAGCTACTTTGAAGAAAGCAAAGACGAAGACGAGTTACTGCATTTGAGGGAAGAGGACCTCCTTTCATTGATGCGGACGGCTGTGCGGAGCGAACTTGATCCTCTACGCAATGAGTTATTACAACTACGCAAGGAATTATCAAGCCCTGGTTTCAGCGAGATTATGGGGGGCATTGGATATATATTCGGTTTAGTAGGAGTTATCTTATGGGTCAAGGGGGAGAAGAAGTCGTGAGCGTAATTAACGTTCATGCGCTAGATTATCATGATGAAACTTCATATGGTTTTTTGAGACGTGTCCCGTCCAGTTTAAAGGTTGTTTTGACGGTGGCTGTAGCCATATGCATCGCTGTTTTAAATTCTTTTTCGGCACAAGTTTTTCTGCTGGCCTATTCTATCTTTTTGGTTGCAATTTCTCGCATACCCTTAAAAACTTTGCTGAAACGCTTAATTGCTTTGGATGGGTTTGTCTTGATGATCTGGTTAACACTTCCCTTTTTTTCTGAAGACGGGATGCGCATGGCAGCTCTCATTACGATTCGCGTTCACGCTGCGGTATTAGCTTTTATGGCCCTACTGCAAACAACATCTATGCCAGAATTATTGCAGGCTTTAAATCAGCTCCACATTCCTCGCAAATTAATCGTTTTGCTTCATTTCACCTATAGATACGTGCATGTTCTGGGTGAAGAGGCTCTAAAAATTCAACATGGCATGATTTTGAGAGGATTTGCTCCTTCTTTAAATCTTTCTACTTTCCGCACTTACGGCAACTTAATCGGCATGTTGTTAATACGAAGCATTATGCGCTCACAGCGAGTCTACGATGCAATGCTTCTCAGAGGGTTTGATGGCTCATTTCCTTTTTCTACACGTCAAGCCAAGCTTTCTCGTCCTGACGTCGTTCGAATAGTCATGCTTTTTGCTTCGCTAATGGGGTGTTTGGTGGTATGATGCCGTTGTTACAAGTTGAAAATCTTTGTTTTGCCTATCCGGGCAATCCTATGCTTTTTAAGAATCTTCATTTAGAGATTTTCCCAAAGGAAAAGGTATGCATAATTGGGAAAAACGGCGCAGGTAAAACTACACTTTTTTATATAATCATGGGTTTGCTGGGTCCGCCGCAGAAAGGCAAGATCATACTTGAGGGAAAGGAAATTAGAACGAAAAAAGACCTACGATATCTCCGGCGAAAAGTAGGCTTTCTATTGCAAGACCCTGAAGATCAGTTGTTTTGCCCTACCTTATTTGACGATGTCCTTTTCGGCCCGTTAAATATGGGACTAAGCAAGGATGAAGCATTTACAAAGGCGTGGCAAGTTTTAAAAATGTTAAACATCGAAGATTTGGCCCACAAACCTCCTTACGCTCTTTCGGGAGGCCAAAAACGCCTGGGAGCTTTGGCTGCTGTACTTGCAATGGACCCGGAACTTCTATTGTTGGATGAACCATCAAACGGCTTAGATGAAGAGGCGTGGAAAAATCTTATATTCATTTTACGAAACATTGATAAAGCCATCGTTATAGCCTCGCACGATACTAACTTCTTGGAGCACGTTGTCTCCCACTGGTATGAGCTTTCCTCCGGAAAACTTAGATTTTTATCCAAAACGCCTGGGAGAATTTTGTAAAAAATATTAGATTAGAAATTAGTCTTTAGACAAATTTACTAAGAAGAAATTAACACCTTCCGTTTTAGTTTTCACCAGTTGTTTTTAGGGCAAACCGAGATTCGATCAAATGGCATACATTATGAAATAGCAGCTTTTGGATTGATCGAAGGAGTAAATAAAAGCTGCTGTAAAATTGCCTTTTTCGTAGTATTATTAATAATGATTCCCTGCAATAAAAAAAGAAGAGTTTCTGCTATTAATTCAGCGTATTGCTATATTATCTAATACTTGCGTGCAATGTGCTTGTAATTTTGTGTAAAATTGGTGTTCTACTTGCCAGATCGAGGAAGGTGTGGTATTTATTAATGGGCGATGCGACTAGGAGACCTTTGATAATGATGTTCATAGTCGCTCTAGTTTTAGTTCCTTCCTTCGTTGCTGCGGTACGCAGCAATATGATCTATAACGCAGTCGAGATTTCTAATGTTGTAATATGTGAAGATTTAAATCATGATCTGACTCCTATTAGGAGAATCTCCGATTCTTTCAATTTCCCCTACGGAATAACACAGGTATGCGTTGCTTTTAGTTATTGTGGAAGAGGCTATTTTGAAACACATGTTGAATGGTTCTATGAGGGCAAGTTGATACACAGTGAGGAAGTTAATTTGGACGGAAAGGGCACAAGGATCTTTTACTTGTTACGTGATGATGGAGCGCCGCTGAAAAAAGGGTTGTATGAGTTTTCGATAGTATGTATGGGAGAACGTTTGTCCAACATTTCGTTTTCGATTGGGGGTATGATTGGTGAAACTTTTCCTTGATACAGCGAATATTTCTGAAATTGAAAAGGGCTTACAGTGGGGAGTAATTAGTGGCGTTACCACCAACCCTTCTTTGGTGGCGAAGGAAAAAGCCTCATCATTTCATGAACATGTAAAGAAAATAGCAGAAATTGTAAAGGGTCCAGTAAGCGCCGAAGTCATATCAACTAAAACGGATGATATGATCAAGGAAGCTAGAGTGTTAAGTGCCTTAGATCCTAATATAGTAATAAAAATACCCATGACCAAAGAGGGCATGTCAGCCACTAAAAAACTTTCCGAGGAAGGTGTCCCTATAAATGTAACGCTAGTTTTTTCTCCTCAGCAGGCGTTATTGGCGGCCTTAGCTGGAGCAACTTATGTAAGCCCCTTTATAGGTCGTTTAGATGACATTGGCGAAGATGGAGTTGGGTTAGTATATGACATATCAAAGCTTTTTTTGGTTCATGATTTCAATACCCAAATAATTGCCGCAAGCATCAGGCATCCACGCCATGTTTTTGAGGTAGCTGCAGCTGGTGCTCATATCATTACGCTTCCCTTTAAAGTATTGGAGCAGATGTTCAATCATCCACTGACCAACATAGGAATAAAGAAGTTTCTAGAAGATTGGGAGGTATATATTAAAGACCATGGGAACTAATGCCTTAGAAGACAAAGCAACAGAAAGCACAAAGAAATTAACGGTAGAGGAAGAGCAAGAAGTGGTTACAGCAGTTCCGCGCCCCAGGTATACTTTTAGAGATTTGATGAAGGCGACAATCCAGGAGTTGCGACAGATTGCGAAGGAAATCTCCGTTCCCTCAGTTACAACACTTAGGCGCAAAGATGATTTAGTGGTCGCCATTTTGGCAAGACAGGCTGATAAACTTGGACTGCGATTTAGTGGTGGAACGCTGGAGATATTGCCCGAGGGATACGGTTTCTTGAGGCACGCGGGATTGTTGCCAAGTGATCACGATATATACGTTTCTGCGTCTCAAATCAGGCGCTTCGATTTACGCAACGGTGACGTAGTGTGGGGCTTAGTAAGACCTCCGAAGGATCAAGAGCACTACGATGCCTTGCTAAGGGTAGAGATGGTAAATTTCTCTGATCCGGAGATGTCAAGACAAAGGCCTTACTTTGAACGTCTCACGCCTATATTCCCGAATGAAAGACTGAAGCTTGAAACCCGACCAGAGATCTTATCCACCCGCTTAATAGACCTCTTCGCTCCCATAGGAAAGGGACAAAGGGCTTTAATAGTCTCTCCCCCAAAAGCTGGCAAAACGACGCTTCTAAAGGAGATTGCCAACGCCATTACGGTAAATAATCCTGAAGTTATACTTATGGTTCTTTTAATCGACGAAAGGCCGGAAGAAGTCACGGATATGCAACGTTCCGTAGATGGAGAAATTATAGCTTCTACCTTTGACAGGCCTGCAGAAGAACACATAAGAGTTGCAAATTTAGCAATCGAGAAGGCAAAACGCCTTGTCGAAACGGGCAGAGATGTCGCCTTGCTTCTAGATTCCATTACCAGACTCGCCAGAGCATCTAATCTAGTTGTCCCGCCCTCTGGAAGAACGTTGTCTGGAGGAATGGATCCGGTTGCGTTGTATTTCCCAAAGAGATTTTTTGGGGCCGCAAGAAATATTGAAGAAGGCGGAAGCTTGACAATAGCAGGCACAGCCCTAATTGATACGGGAAGCAGGATGGATGATGTAATCTACGAAGAATTTAAGGGTACCGGCAATATGGAAATTCACCTCTCGCGCAAACTAGCTGAACAAAGAATTTTTCCCGCCATGGATCTTCTTAGATCTGGAACAAGAAGAGAAGAATTGCTTTTAAGCGAAGAAGAACTCACGAAGATATGGACGTTACGTCGAAGGATTGCCAACCTCGATGAAGCGGATGTACTAAATCTAATATTGGAAAAACTAAGACAAACGTCATCGAATAAGGAATTTCTAATGACTATTAAAGTTTGATATTTTGAGGTTGCATTCTTTTCATTTTTAGGTTAACTTTATCCTGGACTGCAGCAATAGCCTGGATTTAGTAGGAGGGAGAGAAATGCCCGAACACGATAGCTCGGATAGTAATTCCTTTAGAAAGAGGTTTGATTTTTTTATCTTCATTGGTTTGATGATTTCAGCCACGATGTTTATTACCGTTGCTGCCCTGCAAAGGTCCAAAAGCGAGGCGTGGGAAAACTTTTTGGAGGGAAAAGAGTACAGTCTTCCGGGATATCTGATTGTTGATGTGACGGATCTGCTTATACCCGAAGGAGATTACAATGCCATCGGCCCGCTCCCCGAAGGTTCAGGAGCCATCGTGTTTAGTGAAATGAGACTAGAACTTAGTGAAGGCGAAACGGTAGAAAATGAGAGCATCGAAGTTGAAGAACGGCTGGGTGAGTTAAAAAAGGAATACTTAGATGGCGATGATTCAGGCTTTGAATCAGCCAAAAGTAGCGAGAATATAAAGTTTCAAGAAGCAGCTCCTGACTATCGTATTCATGAAGTCCAGCAAGGAGAGACGCTAGAAACGATTGTTAAAAGATACGCTGAATATGGGATTTCTGTGGAAGATATCGCTAAGGCCAATCAAATAAGCAATATTCACAAACTAAACATCGGCGATGTGCTTTTGATACCGACATCAAAAGAAAAGGTGGAAGTAGTTTTAAAAGAACTGCTAAGCAGGAGGGCCAAAGCCGAGGAAGAGGCTAAAAAAGCTTCCAAAATAGAAACACACACCTATGTAGTTCAAGAGGGGGATAATCTTTGGTCCATAGCGAATAAGGTTAATCTAGATATTAACACTTTGTTTGGATGCAATGACTTGAAAAACCCGGATGTCCTAAAACCTGGTACTAAGTTGAGGATACCTAATCAGGATGGAATATTTTACAAAGTTGCAAAGGGCGATACCCTGAGCGAGATAGCAAAAAAGTATGGAATTTACGCGGAAGCCATAGTTTCTGCTAACTCTATTGACGGTGCGACAACTCTGGTAGCCGGTAGTGAAATATTTTTACCGGGCGCAAAAGAGCTTAACATCTCATCCCGCTCCACAGCAGCTGGCGATCACAGCGCCTCCGCGAGTTTTAGGTGGCCATTAAGAGGTAGGTTAACGAGTCGTTTCGGGTACCGAACGGATCCGATTACCAGGCGTAGAGATTTGCATACGGGACTGGACATATCGGCACCGAGGGGTACTCGAATAGTTGCGTCTGCAGCTGGTCACGTGGTTTACGCCGGATGGATGGGAGGTTATGGGCGAACGGTCGTAATTGATCATGGGAGAGGCTATAAGACGCTTTATGGTCATTGCAGCAGCATCTCGGTCAAGAGAGGCCAGAGAGTTAGCGCTGGTCAGGTCATTGCAAGAGTAGGAAGCACAGGGAGAGCTACAGGGCCACATTTGCACTTTGAGGTTAGAAAGGGCAACGTGCCTGTTAATCCTTTGAAGTATTTGAGGTGACGTATATGATCAAATTTGGGACAGACGGGTGGCGTGGGATAATAGCTGACGATTTCATCGTAGAAAATGTCAAGAAAGTTGCTTGGGCAATAGGTAAATATATCCTTGAAGAATCAGGAGAGGGTGCCACTCTTTTGGTGGCACGAGATGGCCGTTTTCTGGGGGAAAGGTTCGCAAGGATTTCAAGCCAGGTCTTGGCAGGCATGAAACTTCGACCAATTGTACTCGAAGGTCCCACAGCTACGCCCGTGTGTGCCTTTGCGGTAAAACATTTAAATGCCGAGGGAGCGATAATGTTTACTGCAAGTCATAACCCCCCCGATTACCAAGGGCTAAAGTTCATTCCTTCTTATGCTGGGCCTGCAATTCCCAGCATAACCGATAAAATCGAGTCATATATTGCTACAGCTCCCCCTGATGTCAAAATACTTGAAAAAGATACAGAATGCTTCGATCCTACTGATGTTTATATATCTCATATAAAAAACTTGGCTCAAGTTGAGGGGAATGGTCAAAAAATAGTCATCGATACTTTGCACGGTGTGGGCGGAAGGTATTTACCGAGAATCTTAAAAGAATCAAGGTTTGAAGTGACGGCAATACATGAAGACTTGCGTCCCGATTTCGCGGGATTGAGCCCTGAGCCAAAAAAAGAAACGTTAAGGGAACTTGCATGCAAAGCCAAGGAATTAGGTGTCATTGGACTTTCCACCGATGGAGATGCTGACCGCTTTGGAGTTGTCGATGTGGATGGCGAATTTTACCCTGCCAACTATATTCTGGCGATTCTTTACTCTTATTTATTGGAATTGGGCAAAAGAGGTGGCGTGGCAAGGACTGTAGCTACAACTCATATGTTGGATGAAATCGCCAGACATGAGGGTCAACCCGTTTGGGAGACCCCCGTGGGATTTAAATACCTTAGTCAGTTGCTTTTAAAGGAAAATGTTTTGCTTGCCGGAGAAGAGTCGGGCGGTGCTTCTATATCGGGACACGTGCCTGAAAAGGACGGCATCTTGATCTGCCTCCTTGTTTTAAAAGTGGTTTGCGAGACAAAGCGTCCCTTAAGGGCGTTACTTGATGATCTATATGACAAAATAGGCGCGAGGTATGTATCGACCAGAATTGATTTTAATATTACTCATGAGCAAAAGGAGAAACTGGTGGCTTTAATCCGAGAATGGCAAGATAATACTTTTTGCGGTGAGGATGTTTTGTCAATAAAAAGGGATGATGGCCTGAAAATAGTATGCGACAAAGCGTGGGTTTTGCTCAGGCCTTCGGGAACGGAGGACGTCGTGCGCCTATACATCGAAGCTAAAAGTGATGATATTTTAGATAAATTTAAAGCCGGCGCAATAAGGGTGTTTGGACTTGATGCAAAATAAGCAATTTTAACCATGTTATTCTGTTTTCTCTTTGATATCCTTGGCCGAGAGAAGAGTCTCCTCGGCCTTTTTAGATGATATGATCATATAATCTTGGGGCGTTGCGAAGGTGAATAAGGCATACGATGGAGGTAAGCTTGAATGAATAAATTTATTTTTGTTACAGGAGGAGTCGTATCGTCTCTTGGAAAAGGCATAACAGCAGCCTCTCTTGGGTTGTTGCTCAAGCGGAGAGGATATAAGGTAACGGCTATTAAGTTGGACCCCTATATCAATGTGGATGCAGGAACAATGAATCCCTATCAACATGGAGAAATTTTTGTTACAGACGATGGTGCGGAAACTGATTTAGATCTTGGGCATTATGAACGTTTTATAGATGAACCTCTTGCAGCTAAGAATAACGTAACTACCGGTCAGGTTTATTCTTCGGTTATAAAAAAAGAACGGGAGGGGAAGTATCTGGGGGCTACCGTTCAAGTCATTCCTCACATTACGAATGAGATACAAGAAAGGATCCTGAAGGCTGGCGAAGGTTACGACGTGATTTTGGTCGAGATCGGAGGAACTGTGGGGGACATAGAAGGACAGCCTTTCTTGGAGGCTATAAGGCAACTTGGTTATAGGGTAGGCCGAGAAAACGTTGTTTATTGCCATGTTACCTTAGTTCCTTTTATTCCCACTGCTGGAGAGTCAAAAACAAAGCCAACACAACATAGTGTGAACGAGCTTAGGCGGATAGGAATACAGCCCGATATAGTAGTCTGCAGGACAAGTCGCCCACTAAATGATGAGTTAAAAGACAAAATAGCCCTGTTTTGTAATGTTAAGAAAAAAGGCGTGATCGAGGCTATAGACGTCGATAACATTTACGAAATTCCGATGCTTTTGCAAAACCAAAACTTCGATGTCATGGTCATGGGAATGTTGGGTCTTGATAGAACTGATGAGCCCGATCTTCGGGAGTGGGAGGATTATCTGCGGCGAAGTAAATCGCCCTCAAAAAGAGCCGAAATAGCATTGGTAGGTAAATACGTTGGCCATAAGGATGCTTATCTCTCGGTAAACGAGGCTATAGAGCATGCCGCCGTAAATAATGATGCTAAAGTTTGTGTTCGTTATATTGAGGCCGAGGAAGTTGAGAGACTTGGTGTTGACACCCTTAAAGGGGTAGATGCTATCCTTGTCCCAGGGGGGTTTGGTAGAAGAGGCATCGAAGGTAAAATTATGGCAGCGCGATATGCGCGCGAAAATTTAATTCCCTATTTTGGCTTGTGCCTCGGGATGCAGATAGCTGTGATCGAATTTGCAAGGAATGTATGTTCCATAGCATCGGCTCATAGTTCCGAGTTTGATCCCGGGACTCCTAATCCAGTAATCCATTTACTCGAGGAGCAAAAAGATATTTCAAAAATTGGCGGAAGCATGAGGCTAGGTTCTTATCCTTGCGAGATAAAAACAAACACGTTGGCTTACAAAGCGTACGGATTGTCTACGGTGTACGAGAGACACCGTCATAGATGGGAGTTTAATAACGATTATAGAAATCGCTTGGAAAAGGAAGGCTTGATTGTTTCAGGGGTATGCCTTGACGGAAATTTGGTAGAAATAGTTGAGTTAAAGGATCACCCTTGGTTTGTCGGCGTCCAGTTTCATCCCGAGTTCAAATCGCGTCCAACCAGGCCACATCCTCTTTTTGCTTCGTTTATTGAAGCAGCTATAAGGCACTCTCAAGGGTAGCATTAAAAAGAAAGGAGTAGCTGCCATGAAGTGGAAAGCGCTTTTTGCTATTTTAACGGTAGCATTGATCGTCTCAGCAAGTATGATTGCAACGGGAGAAGAAGCTGTTGATCGACCTCCTTTTGAGATTTTAGCACATATAGAGACGTTGACTTACGGCCAACCTAAAAGCGGTGGATTAATATCTCGTTTAGCTGAGATTGAGAAGGCTTATTTTGGGAGGGAATTACCCGGAAGTCTTGCCGAAAGACAGCAAGCCTTTTTAAACTTTTTAGAGAACGGACTTCCCGAACAGCCATCTTTTATCTTTAAGCTGGGTGTCGCCGAGTGGATTGTGACACAGCAAGTAGGTGAGGGGAACTTAAAGGAGCGCCTCGAGGCTATAGAAAAGTTACTGGAGGGCGAACCGAATATCGAAGGACCTTTCGCCATGAGGTTGGAGCGTATAATTGGCTTAATATTACCAGAAGGAGTTCTTTGGGAGGAAATTGAAGTTCCGAAGGAAAAAGTGTTTAAAGTGGCGTTGAAAAATTCCCTGTCCCCTCAGGAAGTTAAGGTTGGTGACCCTGTCGAACTTGTGCTCCTGGGAGATTTCGTCGTGGACACCGCCTTGATTGCTCCCTCTGAAAGTCGTGTTCTGGGCCATATCGATAGCATAAAGCCCCCTAGGAGTTTTGGAAGGTCTTCGGAAGTAAAAATAGCTTTTGATCACATCGTTCCTCTCGATGTGATCAATAAAATACCAGTAATGTTAGGCCCCGAGGCTGAAAAGGCAAGTAAGGCTGATGATACTGTCGTGGCTGCGGCTGGAGCAAGCTTTGTGGGCGCCATTTTGCTTGGGCCTTTGGGGTTAGCTGGAGGTGCTTTGGTTAGGGGAGACGTTAAGAATATTCCCGAGGGTACTCCATTTTATTTGGAAACAGCCAATATCACCACTGTTAGAGCTTATCCTGTTCCTGAAGTATTGCATAGCATAATACGCCCCTCTGAAGTTCCTCAGCCGCCAGAGGAGGAAGAGGAGAATGATACAGAATCATCGACAAAAAGTGTGAAAGATAAAAATGCAAAAGAAAAGTGAGAACATTTAGAGAAACAAAAATTGATTGGTCAAATCAAATGATATCAGGGCGGTTTGACTAAATAAAAGACGATGGTTATTGTTGGAATATTCGCGCATTAACGGAGGGGTTTGTAATGAAAAAAATTGTGGTCGTTTTGACTTTGTTTGCTGCGATAGCCTTTGGCGGTTTGGCGTATGCTCTTGATATTTCCGATATAATAGGGGTCATTGGGGGAGGATTTCTGGTAGAAACTATCGCAGAACCTCTTAACGATTTTATAAATACCGTGACTATAAACAGAGGTGTTGCGGCGGAGAACATGACAAAAGTTGTGCCGATAGTTTCTGCCGGTCAGGGGACCCGCATTGGTGCTGCACAAGTTTCCGGACCCAAATCTGCCGTAGATGCGACAAAGGCTGTTGCTAGAATAGATGCTGTTTTTAAAGATCGTTTCAGGATAGAAATCTTAATACCCATAGATTCGCTTAATCCCTTAGAGCGATTTAGAAGAGTTCAGGGCGTGGGGGTCTCGGCCGTCATTGACTATAAACTTTAAAAAGAGGAGAATTCTCTCTTGGTGGTCAATAAAAGAGCTGTTGTTTTTTTAAGCTTGGCAATGTTTGCCATGTTTTGTCTTGTTGCTTCGCCTTCACGAGCGCAAGAGGAGACTATCGATCTCGTTGAAAAACTCGAAAAATGCACTTCATTTCATTGGGGGACGGATTGTCTGGTCTGGATTGTGCATTATCCAGAAGACATTGTTGATCCATGGGTTTCGATAGAAGCAGAAAGACAAAGGCTTGGCGAGCGAGAAAGGGAGGCTTATCGCCAAGCCTTTGTCAAAGATCTCAGGATGGAGGAATGTGAGCCTTTTCTTTTGACTATTTACAATTTTGGATTAAAGTCACTAAATTTAAAGCCTTTGTCAGAACATCTCTTACTGGAGGTCGATGGGGAAAAACTGCCTTTGGCAGCTTATGACAGCAATTTTGACGAACCCATCAATGGCATTTTGCAAGGTTTGGTTTTTTTCCCTAAAGTTACCTCTAAGGCTTTTACGGTCATCTTGAGCGGTGTTTACCCAAGGGAAATGCGATTTTCCTTCGATTCAACTGCCTTGCTAGCCGAGGAAGTCAAAGAGAAAAAAGAAGCGGTTGAGACGTCAATTCAGCCCGAAACAATTGTTGAAGATTCACTAACCATGGAAGAAATTATCGTGGAATTACCGGTTTCGGAAGAAATAAAAGATGCCCAAAAAGAACTTCCTCCAAATGAAGAATCGGATGATTCACTCGATGAGCCTTCGAGTTTTGAGGATGCCACAAAATATCCTGAGGAACCAGTGATTTTGCCTCCGGGGCCTGATCCGTTGCTCCAGGTGCAGAAGAATTCTACCAAGAGCGAAATAGATGTTTCATTAAAGGAAATTCTACAGAAAATAGAAAAAGAAACTTCAATGACTAAGGAAGAAGTAGTGACCCTCTTTGTGGAAAGTTGGATAGAGGGAGATTTAAATACAATGTATGAACTGCTGGCTTCCGAGACAAAGAGGCAGTACACCATGGAGGAATTTGAAAAGGCTGCCATGGAATCGAATATACGATGGGCTTTTAAAGATGGTTACGATGTGACTTGGGTCAGTGACGATAAGGCAAAAATCAGCGGCATCCAAAAGATGGTGCTCATTAAAGTGGAGCGAAGCAAGATTTTAGGCCTGGTTCAAGAAAGGGGAAGGTGGCGCGTTGTCTGGTAAAAAGCGCGTATACCGCATGGTTTTCCTAGCTTTATTTGTGGCTGCCTTTGTTGCTTTCTTAGTGAGGGATTTATATTTAACTGAAAACGATGGTGATGAAGAAAAAAGCACTTTCGTCGTCGAAAAAGTACAATATCGAAACATAATTGACGATAATGTATATATCTTAGATGCTCAAAGAGGCTGGAAATCGAATGATTTGTATATTTTGGAGGATGTTAACATTACTATTGAGGGCAAGGGTGGAAATGTATGGAAAGTTCAAGCTTCAAGAGGCAGCGTGCCTGAAGCATCAGGTGGGATCGTTGTTTTAAAGGAAGCAAGGGGTATTACGAGCATAAAGGGAGATCAATTTCACTGGCATTCTCCTGAAGTACGATGGAAGCCCGATGAACAGCTTTTTTTCTTCGACGATGGTATTCGTGCCTTTGGGGAATCGATCGAGATACGGTCACAAAACGGGTTGGTACGTCTTTCCGGCGAGATGGAACTTTCTGGCAAAGCAGAAGTTGTATATAGGATGCATAAAAAATAAACGTATTCCGTAGCATTTCTAAAACCAATTGAGATTTGCTTTCTTACAGAGTGCATGGACGTTTTCGGATCCAACTAAGATTTTACCTGGCATTTATTATCAAAGAGGGAGAAGTGTTCATGGACTGTAGCCACAGGAATTTTCAATGTGGAAACGTTATTTCTTTGTTGATGTTTCTATCTTTGATAATTTTTACTTGTACCTCAGCTTTTGCCCAGGAATTATCCTCGCCAGTTACGCTAGAGGCAGATGAAGTGGTCTTTTTTGAGATTGAAGGGCGTGCTGAGGCGAGAGGTAACGTTATAATCAGGCGCGAAGATATGAAACTTGAAGCTCCTTACGTTGAATACTTCATAGAGAGTTCCATGGTATTTGCAGAAGGTCACGACGATGAGCTTGTAGTATTAATTTGGGGCAACAGGGTTCTTAGGGGAGACAAGCTTGAATATAACCTAATTACCCAAGAAGGGATAATGCAAAATGGCTCGGGACAAGAAGGACCAGTATACGTTTACGGAGGAGATGTTAAAATAGCCCCGCCTGAAGCGGCGTTGACTAAGGGATGGCTGGGCAGGAAAGACTTAGAAAAAACCGAAAAAAACGCACCCATTGCCCTTTGGGAAAATGCAAATTACACAACGTGTGATGCGCCAAAACCGCATTACAATCTTTATACCACTAAGATGACAGTCATACCGGGTAACAAAGTGGTCTTAAGGCGCCCAAGGGTGTACTTGGATGGGAAGTTGCTTTATACATATCCCTTTAATTATGAGATCAACATAAGGGATCGAGAGGCGAGCAGTCCCTTTACTTTCCGTATAAAAGACGATTCCGATCGAGGAACCGGCGTCATAGGATATGGTCCGGTGGTTGTCGATGATAGGCTGTCCGTTAACGTTCACCTCGCTTACTGGTCGGATATGGACGAAGAATGGATGGTTTTAGGTAGTTACGGTTTGACAAATCAATGGAGTTTGTTTGCGAATGCAGTCTATGCTTATAACTCTGACGAAGACGAGAAGCGTTACCGACCCAGTTGGGGTGCAAATTATTATAATCAGGGCTTTTCGGGGAAAATTTATTGGTCTCAAGCTGAAAACGTTTCGATAGAAAAAGAAGCAGGAGTGACTTATAAAGGGGTCCTTTGGCGGTCCCCTGAGGTTCAACTGTTCACGCCTTGGGTCGATTTAACTTCGAATACAAAATCGCGCCTTGCGCTTTATTGGGGTAATTATGAAGCCGATGAAGCCGAAGTAGACAGGTGGGGTTACGGCTTTGATTTTTCAAGCTCCTTTGCGCCTTTAGATAAAAAAAATAAAAACTTTACGCCCTTTATTTGGGCTCAGTATCAATGGTTCAAGTATGATGCGAAAAGGCTGCGCCGTCAGGAAATAATAGACGCGACTTGGGGATTGCGTTACAGAGTCGGTGAATTTCCCATGGTAACTCGATATGCCCAGCGCTGGACGACTGGGAATTCGCCCATGTCCTGGGACGATTACTCGGATAGACGCGAGATTTATCATACCACGGGCATTCCTCTGGGGAGTCGCTGGAAAGTGGCGGTAAGGACCGCCTATGATTTCGTGGATGAACATTTAGATGAAGTAGTTTACAGCTTGGTTTACGACGAGCACTGTTATTATTGGGAATTTATCTATAAGGATGAGAGGCCAATGTATTCGACAAGCGATGAGGATGATTGGATGGGGTTGAGGCTCGTTATAAAAGCATTTCCTGAAAGCAAGATTACCTTTGGCGGAGAGGTGGAGGAAATTACAAGTCCGGCCCAGGAAGTGGGGTTCGTAAAATGAAAGTATTAGTGTTATATGGAGGCGAAAGCCCTGAACGAGAGGTGTCGCTTGCAAGCGGGAAGGCAGTAGTCGAAGCGGCGAAGGAAAGCGGCTTTGAGGTTTTAGATGGCCATGTGCGAACAATGAAAGATGTCATAAAATGTGTAAGTGACCAAAAGTTCGATGTCGTTTTCATAGCACTGCATGGAGGATGGGGAGAAGACGGCAGACTACAAGCTCTGCTCGAATTCTATGATGTGCCCTATACAGGCTCGGGTCCTGAAGCCTGCATGCTTGCAATGAATAAAGCCTTGAGCAAGTATAGGTTTCGACGAGACGATATTTCTGTGCCTGAGGGAATCGAAATTGACACGTCTCGACAGGGCATAGAAACGACCTATCAAAAGGTAATCTGTTTTTATAATAAGCTTAGTGAAGAAAAGATGGTCATCAAGCCTTCGCGATGCGGTAGTACAATTGGTATAAGCATAGTTGCTCAAGAGGGCGATATATTGTCTTCCCTGCGCTTAGCTTCCGAGTATGACAATCTCATCCTGGCTGAGCGGTATATCCCTGGGAAAGAAGTCACTGTAACTGTGTGGGACGATGGCGGTAACATCAGGGCGTTTCCCGTCATAGAAATAGTACCCAAAAATTCACTGTACAGTTATAGGGCAAAGTATACGCCTGGTAACAGTGAATATTTGGTACCCGCTCCATTGCAAGAATCGGTAGCTTCGGAGGCTAAAAAAGCGGCCATCAAAGCCCATCTTAGCTTGGGTTGCAAGCAATACAGCAGGGTGGACATGCGCCTTGATCTTAATGGAAAGCCTTATGTCTTAGAAGTAAACACTGCGCCCGGGCTAACTGCTACGAGTCTGGTTCCAAAGGCGGCGAAAGCAATTGGTTGGTCCTTCGAGGATCTGGTGAAGCGATTAATTACAAACGCTCTTGAAAGATAAAACATTAACCTGAAGCTCGAAATAATCACCCTCATGATTGCAGGCAAAAAAGTAACCCTTCCTTTTATTTGACATCCTTTAGACAGGTTTGCCTTATTACACTAGACCTCGATACGTAATATCTTGAGCCTTCTTGTCCCGCGAGGAGCTCTTGCTATGACTTCATCGCCGACGGTTTTGCCTATTATAGCTTGCCCAACGGGGCTTGAGACCGATATTCTGTGATTGCTTGGGTCGGTTTCCTCCGAATTTACGATTACATAAGTAAATTCTTCATTAATATCGAGGTCTCTTAGAGTAACTTTGGTGCCTAAAGTTACCTGACTTGTGTCTATTTGATCACTGTCGATGATTCTGGCTTTAGATAGTTGTGATTCCAATAGCTGAATTCGTGCCTCGAGTTTGGCTTGCGCTTCTTTGGCTGTATGGTATTCCGCATTCTCGCTTAAATCTCCAAATGACCTTGCCTCTTCAAGTTGTTTTGATATCTCGTGCCTACCATCGCTCCTCAGTTTTATGAGTTCAGCGCGTAATTTCTGGTATCCTTCGCGCGTCATCAAAATGACATCATCTTGTTGGACTCTTTCAGCCGACATTCCTCATTTACCTCCTAGCGAGAAAAGTCTCATTTTCAGATCTAGCTTAGCTTTATGAATTTTACAGCATTTATTGCCGATGTCAATCGAATCATATCCATTTTTCCTTCATTTATTAATTTTACAGTTCAACCAAAGGGATAATCCTTTGAGTTTGCAAGGAAACCTGCGTTACAAATGTGCTATGAAAGCAGGACCAGCCCCTGTTGTTATTTTTTAACTTTGACTAAAAGTCCAAAGAAATTCATGAGGGCCGAAGTTTAGTTATTATTGTAGGTGAGAAATGCTTGGTCTAGAATGTAACCGAAGGAAATTACGAATAAATGCGTTATCGTGCTTATAAGAGATTTTAGGGGCTATTTGACAAAGCTAATATAATTACAAAATGGAGCATGGGATTGTTAGGTCAAGAAAATTAAAGGTGAAGATATTTAGGAGGTATTCGTTATGATAACCTGCAACAAAAACAGGATACAGAATAAAATAGAAACATTTGCCAAGTTTGGCGGCACCGATAAGGGAGGCATAACGAGATTTGCACTATCAAAAGAGGACTTGCAAGCCAGGGATGAATTTGCGAGGAGAATGAAAAATGTTGGTGCTAATATAGTAACTGATGATATGGCCAACGTATATGCAACTATTCCTGGTTCCGAAAAGGGACTCCCTAGTATTGTGATGGCTTCACATACAGATTCTGTCAAAAATGGTGGTAATTATGACGGTATTTTGGGAGTTATAGGAGCAATGGAAGTTCTTGAAACAATTGTTAACAACAAGATTCCTCATAGACATTCAATTACGGCGATGATCTGGACAAATGAAGAAGGCTCTTTGTATCCACCAGCGATGACGTCCTCAGGAGTTATTTGCGGTAAATTTGATAAAGCAGAGGTGTTGGCTTCTAAAAGCCCAGATGGAAAAACCTTCGGAGAAGCTTTGTTAGAAAGCGGTTATGTGGGCGATGAGGCTAACAGGCTCAATCCTAGAGATTATATGGCCATGTTAGAGCTGCATATTGAACAGGGTCCAGTATTAGAAGCAGAGAACAAACAAATAGGTGTTGTAGAGGGTGTTGTTGGTATGGTTAACTACAGGATTAAAACTCATGGCCAGACTGGCCATGCAGGAACTGTGCCAATGTCATTTAGAAGAGATGCCCTTTTGGCTGCGACCTCTGCAATAAGATATTTCCACGACGAGTTTGGTAAATTGGAACGTGATCTAGTATATACCACAGGAGAAATCTTTTGCCATCCATGTATACATACATGTATTCCTGGATTTGTAGATTTTTCTCTGGATGCGAGACATAAAGATCCAAGTGTAATAAAACAAGTTGTTGACATAATAGAGGGCATTCCTAAGGAACTTGATAAATGCAAAGTAAGCTACGAAATGAGATGGAAGCGTAACACAGTAAGTTTCAATGAAGAAATAATTAACTGTATTCAGAAAAGCGTCGATGCTTACGGTTATACATATAAAAGAATGTATAGTGGCGCTGGGCATGATGCGCAGTACGTTGCGGAAATGCTACCTACTGGAATGGTCTTCGTACCAAGCAAGGGGGGACATAGTCACTGCGAGCTAGAACATACGCCATTAGAAGATTGTTGGCGTGGTATTAATGTGCTCCTACTTGCTGTTTTGGAGATAGATCAAAAAGACAGGATATAGCTAGAATTTAAAATCGCTGATTTCATACGTCTTGGGTATAACCTGGTACAATAATGAGCCTGTTTCACAACTCACCCCACCAAGGTTAGAATGCAGTAAAATAAAGCAGTCTTCATGGAGATGGAACAAAATATACAAGCAATAGGCCTATAGGTACTTAAGGTTCACTTCATCTCAATATAGAAACTTACAATCTACGGCTTCTTTGGGAAATGATTTCAATGCAAGATCTCAAGTTGGGAAACAGGCTCTAATACTCTTGCCTTTCATATAGTCTGAAAGCTTGTTCGATCTGCCATCGAGCTATCTCATCTTGAAGAGAAAGCATCCTTTCGCGAAGTTGGGTGATTTTATACCTGTCTATAGGGTTATCGTATAACCTAGAATGCAATTCTAGTCGATGTCTTTCCAGCTGGCCCATGTTTTCGACTATTTGTGTCCGAATTTTTAGATCATATGGAGCTAATCCTAAGCGAGATCTGCTCATGCTCCACGTATGAAGGCTCGCGTAACCGGGTCTCAGTTCACTCATAATTACTCCCTGGCCGCAGCCGTTATGAACGTTCCAAATAGGACTTGATCTAAAACCATATCGCCCATGTGCTGAAGCTATGCCTGTAACAGCTATCAACACGACAAGTGTCAAAACTGCAGCTGTTGCCCGTTTCATGCTTGTCACCCCCTAAATTAGGTTTACCTAAATTTTATCATTCGAAGCAGAATTTTTCAATATGATGAGAATGAACTAGTTTTGATGAAAATATTTTCCGTGACATTAGGTATTTGAGTTGGTTTATTTTCTTTACTAGGTACTGACGAGGCGTATTTTGCTATACTCAAGGGAAACTGTTGGCCTCGCTCGTGTTATCTATATTTGTGACCGTAAGCGCTATTAGAATGTTGGTCGGTTTGTAGTTTATGGTTGCTTTATGCCTTAGAAATATTTGTTTGAAGGAAGTTTTTGTAGTAGGTTATAATAACCAAGGAAATTTTTGAAACGAGAGAGGGAAAAGCTGATATGTCTTTTAGCTTTGCTATTAATATATACGGATGTCAGATGAACCAATATGACGGTGATCGCTTGAGGACAGCCTTGACCTTTAGAGGCTGGAAAGAGACAGATACGTCTCAAGCCGACGTCGTCATAATTGTGACTTGCAGCATTCGGGAAAAAGCCGAACAGAAGGTCTTAAGCGAGATAGGACGTTACAAGAAGGCTTTTGGGGTAAAGGGCAAGCCCATTTTAGCCGTCATAGGTTGCATGGCCCAAAACATGGGTGTGGAGTTGATTAGAAGGTTTCCGCAGGTAAGAGTCGTAGTTGGGCCAAGGCATATAGGATTGGTACCGGATGCATTGGAAAAGGCTCTACGCAATAAAGTAGTCGTATATTTGGACGAGGATCCTAGAGAAATGGTTGACTTGAAAGTTACGCCTATTATAAGAAGTAATCCCTTCAAGGCTTTTGTCACCATTGCACACGGATGCGATAATTTCTGTACTTATTGCATTGTGCCCTACGTGCGCGGAAGGTTTGTATCGAGACGACCAGATGAGATCTTGGAAGAAGTATCGGAGCTTGTCGAAGATGGCATCCTTGAGGTCACGCTCTTGGGTCAGAATGTCGATTCCTATGGAAAGGACTTTTGCAAAGGTTATCGATTTTCGGATCTTTTACGTGATGTATCGCACATTCCCGGGTTGCTCAGGGTGCGCTTTACCACCTCACACCCGCGCGATTTTACGGATGATGTAATAGAAGTCATGGCAGAAGAACAGAAAATCTGTCCTGCTGTAAATCTTCCCATTCAGTCGGGAAGCGATAGGATTTTAAAGAAGATGAATCGAGGTTACACTGTCAGCGGATATGAAGGAATAATAAGACGCTTGCGCAATGCAATTCCAGACATTTCAATAACAAGTGACCTTATAGTCGGTTTCCCCGGGGAGACGGAAGAGGATTTCGTGGACACTCTTAATATGTTGGAAAGAATGCAATTTGATTTGGTTCATACGGCTTCCTATTCCCCAAGAGAAGGAACACCAGCAGCTGTGTTGCCTGATCAAATTTCCCAAGAAGAGAAAAAAAGAAGACTTGCCATAGTAAATGAGCTACAAGATGCTATATCGTTTAAGAAGAATTTAGACTTAGTTGGCAAGGTTGTTGAGGTGTTATTTGATGATTTAGCGCCTAAAGGAGGAGGGCTCCTGCAAGGCAGAACGCCCACGGACAAGGTAGTGTTGGTACCGGGGGACGAGACTATGTTAGGAAAATTGTACGAGGTGCGCATAACTGAGGCCTCCAACTGGTATTTGTACGGTGAACTAGTTTCATTGAGGGATTTTAACGATGTCCTCGAAGTTGGACTTTGAGTTCCTTCATGAGAAAGAATCACTTGAAAAATACAAAAGCAGTAAGAGCTTTAAATGGTTTTTAATGGCCTTTCTGTGTTTTGTCTTGGCGTTGGGATTGTCGGCCGCATATTCTTTGGGAAAGATAAAAGGACGATCATTTGAAGCCGAGAATGTTGTCCTTCAGGGCATTGGAGCATCAGAGATTGTAAACAATAACGAGGAAGGCGAACTTGACAAAAAACAGGCGACTCCTGAGGAAAAGGAATGGATATTGTACATCACAGGAGCTGTTAAAAACCCGGGCGTGTATAAAATGCCATCTGGGTCAAGGGTGTATCAATTGGTGGAAAAAGCGGGAGGACTTACCACTAAAGCTGACCCGGTGGCCATAAACTTGGCTGCAAACTTAGGTGATGGTTGCCACCTTCATGTGCCCGAGAAAGGTGAGTTGGTTGCCACTACATTAGTTGAACAGAGCAGGGATAATTTGTCCATCGCGAAGGATGTCTTTGCTGGCTCCAATGCTAACAAGCCTTATGGAAGTTACGAAAAAGATGTCGATGTAATAGACCTGAATAGGGCGAGTGCGGAGATGTTGCAAAGTCTTCCTGGCGTAGGACCTAAGACTGCCCAGGCAATATTGGATTACAGGGATCTAAGGGGAGGGTTTCGTTCAGTAGAGGAACTGCTTGAGGTAAAAGGAATAGGACCCAAAAAGATGGAAAAGATCAGACCTTACGTTACCGTTGGATATAGATGAAATTACTTTATGAAACTCCCTGTTTGTGTCTGTTAGTCTCATTTATAGTTGCCGTCCTTTTAGCGGGTAAAGGTTTCCCCTTTTTGTTATCAAGCCTTATCGCCGGGTTTATTATGTTGGCCTTGGGTTTTTGTTCCTATGACGGTACGCCTCATGCGTTTTATGTTTTAGTTTTGTGCTTCGTCGTTGGACTGCTGGGAAGCTCGTTTTTAGCTTACAGAGTTGGAAATGAGCTCATTTTAGCTGACAGGATATCTGAGAAGGCTGTCGTTGCCTTTGAAAGGCCCTGGGGGAGCAAAAGAGCCGTAGTGTTCAAGACCGCTAAGGGTAAATACGTTGCGGATGTATCACCAAGTCTGGCTTTAAGAGAAGGTGACAGCGTCGAAATAAAGGCTTCAATACTTCCGTTGGAAAATAAATCTACGGGCTTTAATCCTTATACCTATTGGAGATCTCGAGGCGTAAGGGGTCGCTTGGTTGGCTTGCAGACGACTAAAAGCCGGAAAGCTTACAGTTTTAGCCTATATCGTTGGCGATCTTTTTTGAGACGTTGGGTCTTGTTAAATTTTCCGCCCAG
This sequence comes from Acetomicrobium mobile, assembly GCF_937920065.1. Classification (NCBI taxonomy): domain Bacteria; kingdom Thermotogati; phylum Synergistota; class Synergistia; order Synergistales; family Acetomicrobiaceae; genus Acetomicrobium; species Acetomicrobium mobile. The sequence goes on along the minus strand of NZ_CALETC010000106.1, from coordinate 4,645 downwards.
GGTAAGGGGATATTTGCTAACCCTGCTCTTTGGTGTTAAAGACCCCGATTTGGCTCAACTTCATTCAAAATGGGGTACTTCCCATTTGCTCGCTGTATCGGGGTTTCATGTGGCCTTGGTGGTGGGGATTGTCTTTCGGGCTCTAAAAAAAGCCAAATGGAAAGTTCAAATATCATTGCTCTTGCTGTTTTTTTACCTGGCGTTTACTGGGTTTGCTGCTAGCGCCATGCGTGCTGGCTTGATGACGGCTTTTGTATTGATCGGAAAGATGATTGGACGGCCCATAAGGACTCTTCAAGCCGTAAGTCTGGCAGCTGTTTGTTTGCTTTTATGGAGGCCCTGGTTTGTGTGGGATGTAGGTTGGAAATTGTCGGTCATGTCGGCCTTGACGATCGGATGTACCGGTATTTTTTCCAAAAGGATCTCGCTGCTAACTTCAAGTGCGCTTCTTTGGATGGTCACTGCTGGTATTGTGCTTACAATTTTCGGATCGTTGCCTGTCGTAGGACTTTTTTCTAATTTGATTGCCATACCTGTTTTTGCACTTTTATTTTTTGTCGTTCTGCTTTCAACCCCCCTTGTCATTTTGCCCTTTGGCTTGGGTACATTAGTAGTTTGGTTTGCAGAAAAGGCTTTGCTTGTCTTTGAATGGTTGCTAAACTTCTTGGCCTCTTTCATGCCCATGAGCATTACGGAACCTTGGCATTGGCCCATTATTTCTATTGCAATATTATTTGTTATACTAACTAAAAGGTTAAATTTTGGTTTCTTTAGGAGCATTTGTGTGTCGAGCTGTGGACTGGTAGTTTATATGATATTGCTATCTTAAAAAGAGGGGGTGTAAGAGATGCTTCTCGTTCTGGATATAGGAAATACAAATACTTGCCTTGGTATTTTCGATGGTGCCTGCTTGGTTGCAGATTGGAGACTTACATCAGAGAAGAGAACCGGGGATGAACTCGGGATTTATCTTACGGGATTGCTTTACATGACAAAGTTAGACCAGAAATCTATCACCAGTTCTATAATTTCGAGTGTCGTCCCTCCGCTTGAGATGGCATGGCGTGAGGGGATCTCGAAATACTTGGGTATAAAACCCATGGTGGTCGATTCAAGCGTGGACCTTGGCATAAAGGTAAAGTATGACATACCTGCTGAAGTTGGCGCTGACAGATTGGTAAACGCGGTTGCTGCCGTGCATAATTATGGAAGTCCTGTCATTGTGGTGGATTTTGGCACAGCCGTAACGCTTGATTACGTATCTTCTGATCGCTCATATCTTGGAGGAGCAATAGCTCCAGGGTTGCAGGCCAGTGTAGAGGCATTGTTTGGCAAGACTGCAAAGCTTCCCTTGGTAGCACTCGAGCCTCCCAAAAGGGCCATTGGGAGGTCTACATCGGAATCGATGAGATCTGGAATAGTAATTGGTTACGCTGGGCTGATAGACGGTCTGGTCGATCGTATGTCGCAAGAGCAAAAAGAGGAGCCCAAGGTCATAGCAACAGGGGGACATGCCGAGACCGTAGCAAGGTGGTCAAGTAGAATAAACGTCGTGGATCCTAATCTCACGTTAGAGGGGCTGAGGCTTATATATGAGCGTAACATCAAATAACCCTCTGTGGCTTGCTCCCATGGCCGATATTACCGCATGGCCTGTAAGAAAAATGTGTTTCCATTTAGGCGTGGGGCTTGCTCATACTGAGATGATCTCGGCAAAGGCTGTTGTTGATAAAAACCAGTCTGTTTTTCCTTCTTTGTTTCGACACCCCAACGAAGGACCTTTGGTATTGCAGCTTTTTTCTGGCAACGTCGATTTTCTCTTGGAGGCAGCAGAGGAAGCCTTAAAGGTGAGTTCATTTGAAGCGCTGGGCATAAATATGGCGTGTCCTTCCAAGAAGGTTATGGCATCAGGAGGAGGCGCAGCCATGATATTCTGCCCTGATGTTGCAACCCAAATGATAAAGGAAACCAAAGCCCTTGGCTTGCCGATTTGTGTAAAGACGAGAATTCCAAGCCATAACTTGCATGATGCCGTTAAATGGTGTGAGCTTTTAGTGTCATCCGGTGCGGATAATGTCGCGGTCCATGCAAGAACGCCGTCGCAGGGTTATAATGGAATATCGGATAAGAATATTATGAAGGAAATTGCCAAGGCTTTTCCTGGCATGATAACAGCTACGGGTGACGTGTTTACTTCCGGTGATGTTGTTGAATATCTGGAGATGGGCTGCAAAAGCGTTTTAGTTGCGCGAGGTGCCCTGAAGAATCCCTTCATGATACCAGATGCTTTAAAGGCTTTGGGATATTTTGCAGATTTCAAAGATTCATTTAAATCCAGAGTCGATGTTTTTCGGACTTTTCTGATAGACTTATGCGAAATAGAAGACAATTCAGGCATGCACTTGCTTCGCCACTTCTTATCATGTATTTTTAAAGGAATGCCCAGGGCTTCCTATATGCGATCTTCTTTGGCGAATGCTGGCAGTATAGCGAAAACGAAGGAATTATTTGATTCATATATCAATGATTTTAATAACCTTTACGCTAAGGGGGAGCAATAAATGAATGATAATAACGTAAACATGGAAGAACGCACTGCTCCGGAAAAAGAAATAATAAGACAGCGCGTGGAAAAACTGGAGCGCCTGCGTAAGGAATCAAAATTTGATCCATACGTGATCGATAAATGGGATAAAGAGCATAAATTGTCCTTTGTACACGAACATTTCTCCCATTTAGGTCCAGATGAGATGGATGAAACTGCAACAATAAAGACGGCGGGTCGTGTCATGACGATTAGAAAGCATGGTAGGGCCTCATTTGCGCATTTGGAGGACGATTCAGAAAGACTTCAGCTCTACTTTCAGTTAAATTCTTTAGGGGAAGAAGAATACGAATGGTTCAAAAGATGGGTAGACACGGGAGATTTTCTAGGAATTGTAGGGCATCCTTTTAGAACCAAAAGGGGTGAGTTGTCCCTTCTGGTAACAGAGTTTAAGCTTTTGAGCAAAGCCTTAAGGCCTTTGCCTGAAAAATGGCACGGCCTAAAGGATACGGAAGTGCGCTACAGACAGCGCTATTTAGACCTTATAGCTAATCCCGAGGTCAGAGAGGCTTTTAGAAAAAGAGCCAAGATAATAAAGACCTTTCGAGAGGTCTTGGAGTCTCATGGAACACTTGAGGTCGAAACCCCCATGTTATCTCCGATTGCAGGAGGAGCTATTGCCAGGCCCTTTATCACGTATCATAATGCTTTAGGGATAAATTTGTATCTCAGGATAGCGACCGAGCTTTACTTAAAACGACTGGTAGTTGGGATGTATGAACGCGTTTATGAGATAGGCAAGAACTTCAGAAATGAAGGCATCGATTCCATGCATAACCCGGAGTTCACCGCCATGGAGGTTTACTGGGCTTACGCTAACTACGAGGATATGATGAATTTAACGGAAGAGATAATCGTAGCTTGTGCTGATGCAATGGGAAGCAGGCAGTTGCCCTATGGCGATTACATGATAAACTACGAGCCTCCCTTCAGGCGTGCAGCGATGGTGGAGTTGGTGAAGGAGCATTGTGGCATTGATTTTTTAACTGTTACTGATGAAGAAGCAAGGAAGCTTGCGAAAGAAGGGGGACTTGAGGTGAAAGGAGACGAAAGCCGACTTTTAATCATGACCGAATTCTTTGACAACTTCGTGGAGGATAAATTGATACAACCCACATTTGTCTTGGGTTATCCGGTGGAGGTTTCTCCTCTTGCTAAAAGAGACCCTGATAATCCCGATTTCACCCGCAGATTTGAGCTCTTTATATGTGGAGCAGAAGTAGCAAACGCTTTTAGCGAGCTCAATGATCCCTTAGACCAAAAAGAGCGTTTTCTGGATCAATTAAGAAAAAAAGAAGCCGGTGACGAAGAGGCGCATGCCTTCGATGAGGATTACATAGTTGCCCTTGAACATGGCCTTCCCCCGACTGGCGGTTTGGGTATTGGCATCGACAGGCTTACCATGTTTTTAACGAACTCAAGCTCGATCCGTGACGTGATCCTCTTTCCCACCATGCGCCCAAAGGAGTGAAGCCTCTTGGATTTAGGCGAGGCCAGGAAAAGGGCTGAAGAGCTTAGGCAAGAAATAGAAAAACACAATTACTATTACTATGTCTTGGACTCACCTTTGATAACTGACGAAGAATACGACGCCTTGTACCGAGAGTTAGTGGAGATCGAAAGGCGCTTTCCTCAGATAGTAACCCCTGATTCGCCGACGCAGCGCGTTGGAGGCCGGCCGAGAGAAGAATTTCGGACAGTGGTTCACGAAGTTCCAATGCTTTCTATGGACAATGTTTTTACCCAAGAAGAGTTGTTAAACTTCATCTCTCGGGTGCATAGGATACTTGAAAGAAAAGTAGATTTTACGGCCGAACTAAAAATAGATGGCGTTGCCGTCTCGCTCGTATATGAAGAGGGCAGGTTCACCTTGGGTGCGACGAGGGGCGATGGAAAAGTAGGCGAGGATGTAACGGATAATTTACGTACCATTAAAAGCCTACCCTTGAGATTACTCGAATATGTGCCGGGCAGGCTCGAGGTCAGAGGCGAAGTCTACATGACGAAAGAAGATTTTGCTTTGCTTAATCAAGCTCGAGA
>NZ_CALETC010000105.1:0-1855 GCF_937920065.1 Acetomicrobium mobile | reverse complement strand
TTCATTGACGTAAGTCAAGCTAGCACTTCCACCAAAGGCCTTTCGTTTATAAGCAAGAGCAAAGACTGGTTCTATGCCACTTGACACCTCGGCAATGAGCGAGATGGTCCCTGTGGGCGCAATGGTGGTAACTGTGGCGTTTCTCATTAGAAGGCCGCTTTCTTCCCACTTGCTTCCCTTCCATGCAGGGAAGGGGCCCCTTTCTTCCGCAAGTTTTGAACTTTCTTCATGTCCGATTTTGCTTATAAAGCACATCACTTGACGAGCGAACTCCAATGCATCCTCGCTATCGTAAGGAATGCGAGCCTTGAAAAGCACGTCAGCCCAACCCATAACGCCTAATCCAATTTTCCTTGTAGCTTTAGTCCTATCGGCAATCTCTTTTATTGGGAATTGGTTTATCTCGATCACGTCATCCAAAAAACGAACAGCCATTCGAGTAGTTTGTTCTAGTTTATTCCAATCAATTTCTCGATTTGATGAAATCATGTTTGATAAGTTAATGCTTCCTAAATTACAAGATTCGAAGGGTAAAAGTGGCTGCTCGCCACAGGGATTGGTGGCGATAATGGGACCTAAATGAGGGGTAGGGTTTGAAGCTTCGATTTTATCTAGAAAAATCATTCCGGGATCCCCCGTCTTCCAGGCCATTTCGCAGATAAGATCGAATAAATACCGAGCCTTTATTCTATCCACTACTTCTCTCGTTCGCGGATTTACGAGATCCCAATCTCCGTCGTTTAAAATAGCTCGCATAAACTTTTGAGTGGCGCCTATCGAAATGTTGAAATTTCTTAACTTACCTTCTTCTACCTTAGCCTTGATGAATTTAACCACATCGGGATGATCAGCATTTAATATCCCCATGTTGGCACCGCGCCTCATCCCACCTTGTTTTACTACATCAGTAGTGTGATCAAAAAGTTCCATGAAAGAAACAGGGCCAGAAGCGACGCCTTTAGTGCTTTTTACAATATCACCATAAGGACGAAGTGACGAAAAATTAAACCCCGTCCCTCCGCCAGATTTATGAACCAAGGCGGTATACTTAAGAGCGTCAAATATCTCTTCCATGCTATCGCCGATGGGCAGGACAAAACAAGCCGACAATTGCCCTGCGGGTGTCCCAGCATTCATCAACGTGGGAGAATTGGGCAAAAAATCAAGTCTTGCCATCATTTCGAAAAACCTTTCGGCCCACTCTTTTTCTGCTCCTTCGTCACCAAAGGACCTTTCGGCCTTTGCAACGGCACGTGCCACCCGCCATAACATATCCTCGGGCGTTTCCATGAGATTTCCTTTTTCATCTTTTAATAAATATCTACGCTCTAAAACCTTGATCGCATTTTGCGAAAAAGAAGGCCTCATTTGTTCAGACATTTACAGATCACCCTCCTGCGATGCATGCTTACCACGTAGTTTCATCGCGTTCGCCTGGAGAATCGTGTTATCTAAAAATATTTTCAGTACATCATTTACGCTTGACAAGACCAGAAAAGCCCCGGCTTCCATGAGCTCCTCCTCGCTAGATGGTCCGGTAGTCAATCCTATGCCAACTATACCTGCATTTTTTGCGGTGAGCATATCGATAACAGTGTCTCCCACATAAGCCACTTGGTCGCGGTCAACTCCTAAGCTTTCAATTGCCTCTAAAAGGATGTGGGGTTCGGGCTTAGGTATATTTACCTCTTCTAATCCCAAAACTAGATCGAAATACTCTCCCAAACCTAGATAGTCAATGGCCTTTTTAACACTTCTTCTATTTGATGTGATTGCAAGCTTCAATCCCATGTACCTTAAAGCTTTTAAAGTTTCAGGCACGCCAGGAAAAGGTCTCATTTTCTCATATTCCAAG
>NZ_CALETC010000104.1:0-1083 GCF_937920065.1 Acetomicrobium mobile | reverse complement strand
CGGTATAGCAAAGTAAGAGGTGCATAATTTGAAAATAAACCAGCTCAAAGCAGGTATCATTTTATCATACACGTCGATGGGAGTGGGTTACGCCATTTCCATAATTTACACCCCCATCATGCTTCGCCTATTAGGGCAAAGCGAGTACGGCCTCTACAATTTTGTCTCTTCTATCGTGGCATATCTGGGCCTTTTAAATTTCGGGTTCGGAAGCGCTTACGTCAGATATTATTCAAGATACAAGGTCGCGGACGACAGGCAAAATATAGCGAAACTGAACGGGATGTTTTTAATCATCTTTTCCGTTATCGGGCTTATCGCCTTATTGGCAGGAACGATACTTGCATTGAACACGGAGGCAATTTTAGGCAAACAGCTCAGCAGCATCGAGCTTCATAGGGCAAAGATCCTGATGTTAATCATGGTGATTAACATAGCGATTTCATTTCCCGGCGTCGTCTTTAATTCGCACATCACCGCCAACGAACAATTCATATTTCAAAAATTCCTGCAAATGATAAAGGTAGTTGTAAACCCCCTTCTTGTACTTCCCGTGCTGCTTTTAGGATACGGTTCAGTCGGAATGGTAGTCGTAACGACCATCTTAAACCTCTCAATAGAAATAGCTAATGTTGTATTTTGCTTTAAAAAGTTAGATATGCAATTTTCCTTCAGACATTTCGATTTTTCCTTGATGAGGGAGATGACCCTATTTTCATCCTTCATATTCATAAATATGATAACGGATCAGATCAACTGGAACATTGACAAGTTCATCTTGGGCAGGTTTTACGGAACGATCATCGTCGCAATATACGGACTGGCCGCACAAATAAACACCTATTACATGTCGCTGTCTACAGCCATATCAAACGTTTTTATACCCAAGGTGAACAAAATGGTCGCTATGAATTGCGACGACAGAGAGTTAACGCAGTTGTTTACAAAGATCGGCAGGGTGCAGTTCATATTGCTTGCTTTTATATTTATTGGCTTTGTCTGCTTTGGCCGTCCTTTCATCAACATGTGGGCCGGAAGAAATTACGACGATTCGTATCCGATAGCCTTGTTGCTCATTTTGCC
>NZ_CALETC010000103.1:0-1761 GCF_937920065.1 Acetomicrobium mobile | reverse complement strand
TATATAACTTAGGAAATTAGCGCAGCTTAGCGCTTTTTTTGTGCAAAAAACACTTGCAAATAATTTCTTTTCGTGTATAATTGATGGTGTTAAATGGTGTTATTAGGGAGGGCTTTTTATGGCTTATTTCCTTAAAAAATCAAACCTAAAAAAGGGGGTTTATCTCCAGATATACGAATCTTTCTACGACCGCGACAAAAAGGAGACTGCTCATAAATCATACAAGGCCATTGGTTACGTACAGGACCTGATCGACTCCGGCATTCCTGACCCAATCGGCTATTATTCCGATGTCGTCAAGCAGATGAACATAGAAGCAAAGCGCATTAAAGAAGAAAATGCGGCAAGGCAGATCGCCGCATCCCCTGAAAGGCATCTCGGCTATTTTCTTTTACATAATATTTATGACAGCCTGCACGTCTCCAATTACCTGGAGCTAATGCAATCTGTAAGAGGCTTCCGCTTCAAGCTTTCCGATCTAATGGAAGCCCTCATTTATAGCAGAGTAGTTGACCCACGCTCCAAGAGCAGAACCTGCCATGACATTCTCCCCAAACTGTATGAGTCTTATGGGCTAACTTATGATCAGATCTTAGATGGCGTTGAGTATATGGGCAATGAATACGAAAAAATTATTGAGATCTTCAACCATCAGGTCAACCTCAAATATCCCCTGGATGCATCCACCACTTACTTTGACTGCACAAATTTTTACTTCGAGATCGACAAAGAAGATGAGTTCAGGAGGAAGGGGCCTTCAAAAGAAAACAGGCATGACCCCATCATCGGACTCGGGCTGCTGCTGGATGCAAACCAGATCCCCATCGGAATGAAACTCTACCCCGGCAACGAAAGCGAAAAACCCGTTATCCGCCAGGTCATAAAAGAACTCAAGGAAAGGAACCAGATATCCGGCAGGACGGTGCAGGTCGCCGACAAGGGCCTTAACTGCGCAAACAATATCATCAGTGCCCTGAAAAACAAGGACGGCTACCTGTTCTCAAAATCGGTAAAGCAGCTCCCCGAAACCGAAAAGGCGTGGGTCCTTTTAAAGAACGACTACAAAAAAATCACTGACAGCAATGGTACGCTACTCTACGAGATTAAGGAATGCATCGATGAATTTCCCTATACCTATACAGACGAAAATGGGAAGAAACATACCGTAAGGCTGAAGGAAAAAAGAGTTGTTACATACAACCCCAAGCTGGCAGAGAAAAAGAAATATGAGATAAACAGGATGGTTGAAAAAGCAAAAAAGCTAAAAGCAAGTCAGGCAAAGAAGAGTGAATTCGGCGAATGCAGCAAATATGTCACCTTTGGTTGTGCCGACCCGAAAGGAAATGCCATCGACGGAAAGGTCAGGGTAACCATTAACCGGGATGCCATTGACAAGGATTTAAAGCTGGCCGGTTACAACCTTCTCGTCACCTCAGAAACCAAAATGAAAGCAAGTGACATATACAATACATACCATAACCTCTGGCGGATTGAGGAATCGTTTAAAATGATGAAATCCTACCTTGACGCACGCCCTGTCTACTTGCAGAAGACAGCATCCATCCATGGGCATTTCCTGGTCTGCTATCTATCCGTGCTCCTCATCAGGCTCCTGCAATTTAAAGTGCTAAAAAACAAATATTGCACGGAGAAACTTATTAAATTCATCCGGGAATTCAGGGTTGTTAAATTGGAACGGGATAGATATGTGAATATCACATCTTCTTCTAAATTCATAAAAAGCCTGGCAGCTGAGCTGGG
>NZ_CALETC010000102.1:0-2674 GCF_937920065.1 Acetomicrobium mobile | reverse complement strand
TACCGCATGCGTAGACTTTCCGGAGCCATCTATTCCCTCAAAAGTAATAAACAACCCTATCACCTTCAGAAATTATAGTATACGCCAACTGATTCGCGCCTCTCATCATCAAGTTCGTCATGGCGGAAAAGCAAACCATATCGATCATCCAGCCCGAGGCGTCCTTCCAGAGACCATGCGCCTGATCCGTCATCCCACCACTTACCTATCAATTGCAGGGGAAAGGTCTCCGGATCGCCCCACTTAAACCCCACGCCAAGGTCATCCCTGACCAGTCCTCCCCAAAGAGAAATCCAACGCCATCTGTAGCCGTAACTTAAGGAAAAATCGCTGCCATCGCCAATGTCATCGACGCCAAAGAGCAAAAAGTTAGGCCTATCTTTCATGCCAACCACTACGTTAACGTCCATATAGGCGTCATCCCCACTGCCGAAGGTCTTCCCCCTTAAAGAGACATCTCCTTTGATCTCGATTTCCTGCATGGTCTTTAAAGCCTTTTTAGCAACTTCCTGGGTTTCCCTCACATCTTGCAACAATTCAGGGAGGTTTCCCTTTTTACTTTCAACCTCGTTTTCACCAAAAAAAGTTACATCAAGCTCATTTACAAATCGCTCAACGGAGACTGCCGCATCCTGAACGCTTTTTACTAGTTGTTTTATGTCCATGGCAAAGAGACTATCTTCGTCAAGCTGTTCAACTATTGTGCTTAATTTAGAGACGAGGTTCTTCGTGGACGCCACAGTTTCCCGGAGGTCTTGTTTGTTTTCTGCCATTATTTCATTCGCGTTCAAGATCAGCTCGTTAGCATTATTAAAAAAAGCATCCATGCGTTTGCCTGTATCGGTCAAAAAGGCGCTTCCATCATCTGCCAATTTTCCTATGCGAAAGGAAGCTTCCTTTGCCTCTTTTAAAAAGGAAGGGATTTCCTTTATTGCTTCTTTAAGATCTTCGATCTCTTCATCTCCCATGATTCCGCTGATGTTATCTAAAAAGGAACGAAGGGAGCTCAGATTCTGCTCCACCTCCTCGAGCACGCTCCACACATCGGGTGCAACCGTTCCCTTTACAGGACCGGGAGGTTCAATGAAGGTATCGCTCGTCCCTCGTCTTATCTGAAGTGATGCCTCTCCCAAAAGTCCCCCCCCTTGCACAATAAACTCGCTGTCGATGGGAATTTTTAGCCCATTCTTTATAAAGGCAAGGATCTTTACTCCCTCTTTGGTCAGGAGTACATCTTTCACGTATCCTGATTCCACTCCAGATATGTAAATGGGGGCACCCGGGGGCAATCCCCTCGCCTCCGGCAATAAGACATATAAAACATTGCCCCTTTCGCGTATCAAACGACCACCTGAAAGGAAAACCAATCCACCGAGCAGTACCAATCCTACAAAGACGACGAGACCGATTTTTATCTCACGTTTCACGGGGCACACCCCCATTGGCGAATGGATTTAGTGCCTTGGAGAAAGGAAACGACTTCTGGATCCGTCGCAGTTTCCCACTCCTCAGGCGTACCTAGCCATGCTATCCTTCCATCCTTCATTAAGAGAATGCGATCTGCAACGCCTAATGCGGATACCACATCGTGAGTTACGGCCATGGCCGATACGTTATATTTTTTGCTCAAATTAACTACGAGGCGGTCAATGTGTCTGGCCGTTTGAGGATCAAGCCCCGTTGTTGGCTCGTCGAGCAATAGAAAAGATGGATTATACACAAGCGCACGGGCAAGTGCAACTCGCTTTCTCATCCCTCCGGACAAATCGGCAGGCATCAAATCTTCAATGCCGGGCAACTCGACGGATTCCAACATCATGGCAATCATATCGCGCATTTTTTCTTCGTCTTTAATGCCCAGACAGTAACGGAGCGGAAATGCCACATTTTCAAACACTGTCATGGAATCGAACAAGGCTCCGCCTTGAAATACGATGCCAACCTTCCTCCTTATATCTATCAAGTCCCTTTCGGGAAGATGAGTTATGTCCCTTCCGTAAAGCCACACTCTGCCCTCATCGGCTTCAATTAACCTCAACACAAGCCTCAAAACCGTCGTCTTCCCACAGCCCGACGGACCCATCAAAGCTATAATCTCGCCTTTTTTTACCGAAAAAGAAAGGTTTTTTAGCACCACATTATCGCCGAAAGATTTTATAACTTCCTCGAGACGCAAGACTTCCTCCGTCACTAAACCTTTCCTCCAAAAAGAATTGTCGAAAGTATATAATTCAGTACCAAGATTAACATATTGCTCCACACGACAGCCAGAGTCGTCGTCTCCCCGACGCCTTTGGCTCCTCCTTGCGCTCTAAAACCACATGCGCAGGCTACTATTGACACCACAAAGCCGAACACCACTGATTTTATCAATCCGCCGTTGATATCGTAGGTGTCAACTAACAGCCTTATGGAATCCTTGAAGATCAAGGAATGGACGCCTCGAACTACAACATAAAAATATCCGCCTAAGGTGCCAACGACCATTGAATAGATCGTTAAAATGGGAACCATTACCAAACTAGCTAAAATTCTGGGCAATCCGACAAAGACATACTCGTCCAATCCAAAGGCCCTGAGCGCGTCCAACTGTTCAGTGACCTTCATGGTCCCTATTTCGGCCGCCATGGAAGACCCGACTCTTCCTGCAACCACTATGCCCGTGAGTACTGGC
>NZ_CALETC010000101.1:0-1448 GCF_937920065.1 Acetomicrobium mobile | reverse complement strand
ATTGATGAAGGCTGGCGTTTAGGAGTTCACATAGCGGATGTATCGGAATATGTTAGACCCGATAGCTGTATTGACCTGGAAGCTAAAGAAAGGAGCTTTTCTGTTTATTTGGTCGATAGGGTAATTCCAATGTTGCCTCCCCAGCTTTCTTCTGACCTGTGTAGCTTAATTGAGAACGAGGACAGGTTGTGTCTTACAGTTGAAATGGTGTTGGATCGCAGAGGAGACATCCTGAGATATGAAATTGTACCAAGCGTGATACGTGTCCGAAAGCGGCTGACCTACGAGGAAGTCCAAGAAGTTTTAGATGGTAAAAGGACCTTGGGAAGAGAGGCTGATAAGATCTTAAGTCACCTTGCAATCCTGTCAAATGCGCTATACAAAAAAAGGAGAAAAGCGGGAATGATAGAGTTCGATTTCCCGGAGACGAAGGTAGAACTTGATGAAGAAGGGACGCCAATCGATATAAAGGCCATTGAGCGGACATTTGCCCATCGCATTATCGAGCACATCATGATACTTGCTAATAGCGTAGTAGCGGAATATATATTTAGTAATAGTGCATTAACGATCTATAGAGTTCATGAAAAACCAGATGTGGAAAAATTAACACAGCTGAAAAAAACTCTTTCTTCCATTGGAGTGGGAACAAAGAAAATAAGTCCATCAAACAAGGCCATAAATCGCCTGCTAAAAGGAGTTGAAGGGCTACCTTGCAAGAGATTGGTCCACACTCTAGTTTTACGTTCCTTGCCAAGGGCACGCTATGATTCCAGGTGTTTGGGACATTTTGGGTTAGCACTAAAATATTATTTACACTTTACTTCACCCATAAGAAGATATCCCGATTTAGTTGTTCATAGGATAGTGCACACCTTGATTCAAAAGAACCGGGAAGCACTAATTGACTTTAGCGTCCAAGAGCTTTCGAACCTTTCAGCCTATATTAGCGCAACGGAAGAAAAGACAGAAGAAGCGGAGAGGACCTCCATCAAGATCAAAATTGCTGAATATATGGAGAGTAAAGTAGGCGAGGTTTTCGATGGCGTCATATCTTGGGTGACCCCGAGGGGGATGTTCATCGAGCTTGATAATACGGCGGAGGGGTTTGTCCCTTTGGAAAGACTTGAACCTTATGACCAATTTTTTTACGACGAAGACGATCTTTGTTTAAGAGGGCGCAAGGGCAAGGCTTTTCGCTTAGGTGACATTGTAAGGGTGCGATTGACATATGTCGATAAGGTTTCAAACTTGATATACTTTCAGTTGTTCCCTGGTAAGGAGTGATGAGCATGAAAGAGTCTTTCGTCCATAAACCGCCTCAAGGGGGATACCTGCCATTTTTGCTGGTCTTTGCTTTGTTGGCTTTACTTGGCATCTTTATAACTATGCCAATAATTCGTCCTTTGATGTGGGCTGTCATCTTTTCTTTTATTTCATATCCATTG
>NZ_CALETC010000100.1:0-2167 GCF_937920065.1 Acetomicrobium mobile | reverse complement strand
TGTAAATCCTCCTGGCTTCCTCAAAAGCTGCCTCCAATACCTTGGGGTCAAACTGGACTTCTTGCATAATTCCCTACCTCCTTAAATTTAGTAATTTCATAGTATCTGACAATATGATGGATGTAAAGCGTTCCATCGTCATATGTCAACCATAGTACATTGACAATAAATGGACAGCAGGGCAAGGCACGCAAAGAGGATGGCATTTCCTTGATTCTATAAATTTATTGGAGGTAGATGGAATTTTGCACCCCTTTAAACTGGGACCGCTCACAACAAACAGTAGCAGATAAATACACGTTAGGGCGGAGTTTGCATGCTGAATACCCGTTAAAAAGTGGGCAGTCTGCCTATGTCAAGATGGATTAACGTAAGCACCATATTTTAGGCCCCATGGTGGCTCTGAAAATTTACAAAAATTTATGGTGTTGTTTTCACGTTAGCCCTAGTCCAAGTCATTGACATTTATTGGAATGATTCTTTTATCTTCCCAGTTAAGGGCTACGCAGGTTGAGAGCTTGCCAAGTTTTGCGAGATCAGTCAAAATGCGACCAAGATCCTCGATAGATCTGGCAATAATCTCGATGCAATAATCGTTTTCACCGGTTATGCTCCAATAACGCAATACTTCTGGTATTGCGCTTATCTCTCCTAATATACGCAAATCCGGGTTATTGAAACTGGTATACATATATGCAAGCGCCCTTATCGGATAGCCGACTTTTTTATGATCAACAAAGGCGCCGTATCCCATTATTACCCCTGCGTCCTCCAGCTTTCTTACTCTCTCGATCACGGATGGCGCTGAGAGCCCTACCCTTTTGGCCAATTCTCTAAAAGAAATTCTTCCGTTCTGTTGCAATTCATCCAATATTTTCTTGTCAATTTCGTCAATGATTATTTTTTTCTTAACGTTTGTCATATTTTTCCTCCAATATATTAACATATATTTATATTCTGCTGACACTTCTATATAAATATAACATATTTTTTAGCATTATGTTACATGTGTCATGGCACAGATCCAATTTATCATGTATATGTGATTATAAACAATAGTGCTATCACTAAAAAGGAGGAATTTTTGTGAGATCATGGGGAGCACAGTCTGAAGTTGGGAAGCTTGAAAAGGTACTTGTAAAAAAACCCCAAGAGGCATACCGCGATCAGGCAACGCTGGATGCCAATTGGAAAGACCTTGGATATACGGGGCCTATTGACTTCTCCAGAGCTATCGAAGAATACGCATGTTTTTTTGAGATAATCAAAAGCCATGTCAAAGAGGTATTTACTCTCCCTGCCGACGAGGCTACCGGCCCTGATTCCATATACACGAGGGATAGCTGCATGATTACCGATGACGGAGCCATTCTTTTCAACATGGGAAAACCGCAGCGTTCCGGTGAAGCGGCTGCCGCAGGCAGATTTTTCGATGAAATTGGCCTTCCGATTCTTGGGTGGATTCAGGGAGAGGGCACAATGGAAGGTGGCGACATGGCCTGGCTTGACCCGGAAACCCTTGCCGTAGGAATCAGTTATAGGACAAATACCGAAGGGATCTTGCAGCTTAAACAGTTTGCCCAAGGGAAATTTACCGTTTTAGATTATCCGATTCCCCATTGGAATGGCCCGGCGGAATGTCTCCATTTAATGTCCTTCATAAGCCCCGTAGATCACAGGAAGGCCGTTGTCTATTCGAAACAAATGCCCGTTACTTTCCGCAAGGAACTGATCCGTCGGGGTTTTACCTTGATCGAAGTTCCCGATGAAGAATATGACACCATGGCCTGTAATGTCCTTGCATTAGAGCCGGGATTGGTTCTCATGATCAAGGGCAACCCCATCACGAGGGATCGAATGAGAAAGGCTGGCCTAGAAGTTTTGGAATTTCCGGGCACGGAGATATGCTGGAAAGGCGGCGGCGGACCTACTTGCCTCACACGCCCCCTTCTCAGGCAGTATTAATTAAAAGGAGATAGATCGTCATGGTGTCATTTGGTTGTCAATCCATGATCGCACCGCTTCGATCGTTGCTCCTAATACATCCTCTTCGTCTAAATTGAGGCGCTATGGTGCTGAAGTTTATGAATACCCCGGAGAAAATATTTCCCTTTGCGGCACAGGAGGCCCTACATGTCTTACCAGGCCTTTATTTAGATGTTGGTAG
>NZ_CALETC010000099.1:0-2008 GCF_937920065.1 Acetomicrobium mobile | reverse complement strand
CCGGCGGAAGGTCGCCATCTCCCACGGGGCCTTCCGCCTTCGTCAAGCACAAAAATAGCCTTCCGGAGTGTATGATCGTTTTGTACATCTGCGGCAACACAACGTACATCTTGAAGGCGATGGCCGCCAGTGGTGTTTATGAAGGCAGATAAGTCAGGTACAATGAGTTACCGGTCATGGGTAAATGGACAAAAAAAGATGATTTGACAAAACTACTAAGCCTGAGGAAAAAGTAGCTAAATGACATGTTAATTAGCCTCAAAGAATACCTTAAGGTTTTTAACACAAAATTGGAGTTAACCTTCCTATATTAGACCAAGTATGGTTAGAAAATTGCGCTCGACAACGTTTAGGATGTTGTGACGGTTGTCTAGGAATAATTAAGGAGGATTATGGCCATGCAAATGAGCGTTCCTTTTGGGGAATCATGGCAGAAGTTTGAAGTTTCCGACAAAACCCTTCGTTTTACCGGAAGGGGACGGTCGCTTCCACCTCTGCAGAATCTGGAAAAGGCTATAATTGAGCAACTTGATGCACCCACGGGCACTGCTCCATTGAAAGAGCTAGCTCGAGGCAAGAAAAATATCGTTATGCTGATTGAGGACAATACTAGAAATACCCCTTTATCCGATATCCTACCGATTCTTGTAGGATATTTGAACTACCATGGGGTTCGAGATGAAAACATTAGCTTTTTGAC
This sequence comes from Acetomicrobium mobile, assembly GCF_937920065.1. Lineage (NCBI taxonomy): Bacteria > Thermotogati > Synergistota > Synergistia > Synergistales > Acetomicrobiaceae > Acetomicrobium > Acetomicrobium mobile. The sequence goes on along the minus strand of NZ_CALETC010000099.1, from coordinate 1,308 downwards.
TGCACCAGGAACACATCGCGTGATGACAGAAGAAGAAATTAAGGAAAAAATTGGGCCTGCAATGTACGGGCGGTTCAAAGTAGACCAGCATAATATTAATGAGACGGAAAGCCTCGTGCACCTTGGCTACGTGATGTCTGGTGATTATGAAATACCCGTACAATTAAACAGGGACGCCCTAGAAGCAGATCTTTTGATCGGACTTGGTGACATTGTTCCTCATTCCGATGCTGGTTATTCAGGCGGAGCGAAAATTGTGCAGCCTGGAATCTGTGGTTATGCAACCACAGCAGCGACTCATATTGTCGCTGCTTTGCTAGCTGATATTCCTCTCGGAGTTGTAGAGAATCCCTGTCGGGCTGGAATGGAAAAAGTCGCCGAAAAAGCAGGGCTTGCTTTCATACTGAACACCGTAAAAAACCTCGATGGAGAAGTTGTAGGCCTCTTTGGGGGAGATTTCGTTAAAGCCCACAGGAAGGGCGCTCTTCTAGCAGAGGAGTCATATAAGGTCAAAATTATGGAACTGGTTGATATTGTCATCGTCAGTGCTTCTCCATGTGACATCGATTATTGGCAGGGAGAAAAAGGACTCGTTTCAGCGTATTTTGCAGTCAAGCCTGGGGGGATCATAATTTTTGCTGCTCACTGTATAGAAGGACTTGTACACAATCACCCAAGCTTCAGGGAGTGGCTGAGTCTTCCCTTGGACAAAGCTTTAATAAAAGCACGTAATACAAGACTCGATGACGCTAATGCTGACCTTGTGGCCGCAGATGTTGCAATTTGTAATGCGAAAATCAGAGAAAAGGCACGCATTTTTATAGTAACAGCCGGATTATCTGAGGAAGATATTGGCATTCTTGGCTACGAACCATTTGAGTCAGTGCAAGAAGCTCTTGACGAAGCCCTCAAAAGAATTCCTGGTGGTACTGTAGGAGTCTTGCCCAAAGGAGGGGTATCTTTACCTAGATTAGAGTGAAGAAGTGATCATTAGTAGTTTACAATATGGCGCGATTAAGATTTTACACGTTATAATGATATCATTATAACGTGTAAACATTTCTTGACAAGGTTGTGCTTTTTTTGTAATATAGATAATAAGTCAAGTTGTCCATTGTCCACAGAACATCTCATTAAAGAAGGAGGTAGGTAAAGAGAAGGGCTAATGGAAAGGAGGGCTAAAATTTAAAACTGATACAAAATTTTATTTGAGGAGGGGAAGGAAACGATGGCTAATCTTCTGGAAAAGATGATTAATGAAGCAATTGAAGCTACCAAGTCAGTGTTTTTAGTCATCAAGGAAAAAAG
>NZ_CALETC010000098.1:0-6131 GCF_937920065.1 Acetomicrobium mobile | reverse complement strand
CAAAGGGGGCGCCTCCTTAAATAAAAATCCTTTATGTATTGTACAACATGGACTGTTTTATTTGGCTGCGCTACAGAATGTTTTTGACTTTTTATAAACTTTGTTGATATTTCTATTACAACATTTCATTTAAATGATAAAAATGATAGAATTGAAACGTTGAGCGTAAATCTCTTTAGAATTTATAGTCCTTTAATGGATCGAAGTTCCGCGCCATGAACTGTTAAATAATAAAAGATAATCCAGGGTGTGATCTTGTATGTTAAAAGCAAAAAAGATCCCCGTCAGTGATTTAGAAAAATTCAAAGGGATTGTGGCCGAGGATGTCGTATCAAAAGCTAAGGCACTTATATTGCCTAGAGGTTCAAATCTTTCTTGGTTAAGCAATGTAGCAAAGAAAAATTTGATCGCAAAGCTCAAAGCAGAAGGGATTGAGTATATAAGCGTTTACTCGAGCGATGTTGACCTGCAGAAAAATTTTTTTAGTCAAGGTGCGGAATATAAAGAAAAATTAGACGTACCGGTCAAGCGAATCGACCGAGAGTTAGCAAATCAAACTATGAAGCAAATCGGCGATCTTTATCAGAGGATAGCTAGCGGCGAGGACGCCAGAGACTTGTACGATTCTCTCATAGTTACAGGACATATCTTAACGCAAGAGATTTTACAATCGGATGCTATAACTTTATCCCTGATCAAGGTGAGGGAAAAGGACGAATATACTTATGTACACTCCTTTAACGTTGCATTGCTTGCCGGTTTTTTGGCGGCAAGGTTAAGCAGAAGGGATAAAAAGTTAGTAGAAAAAATTACGATTGGCGGCTTAGTTCACGATATTGGCAAAGCTTTGATCCCCCTTGAAATTCTTAACAAACCCGGACGTTTGGACGATAGGGAGTACGCAATAATGAAAGCTCACCCCGTTTATGGCTTTAACCTTGCGAGGCAAAACGGCATAGAGGACCTAGTGGTACTTTCCATCATAAGGTGGCATCATGAAAGGGTAGATGGCAAGGGATATCCCGATGGACTTACAAGAGATGCTATCCCCCTTGTTGCTCGGATCGCCGCTGTGGCTGATGTATTTGATGCCGTTACGACGGACCGCGTCTACAGGACTGCTGAATCTCCTTATAATGCCATCTCCTTAATATTTATGGGAGCAAACACTCACTTTGACCCTGAAGTGGCAAGGGAATTGATATTGGCTCTTGGCTTATATCCGCCAGGCACTGTAGTCGAGTTGTCCAATCAAAGCACCGCAGTCGTAATTGCGTCCAATCATGGCGACATGATTCGACCGGTCGTTATGGTTCTCTCGGACTTTAACGGCGTGTTCCTTGAAGAAAAACACGTTATTAATCTAAAACAAGCGCCCGGTCTCTATATAAAAGGAGTGATAGGCAATTTTAGTGAATAAATAAACAAAGGGCTTATAAAAATTCTCTTGAAAATAACGGCAAAGCATGGTCAATTCTTATGCCTTTCGCTGCTGTCGTCCGCCACACAGTTGGCGGATTATTTTTTATGATTTTAACTGGCTTTTTCAACAGTTTCGATGGATGGAGTATTAAAAGAAGACTCCAGTTTTTTAAACAGATATAGCGATACTATAAAAGCCACGACAGAAGAAATGGGTTGACACCACCATATGCCATTGATGCCAAAAAGGGCGTTTAAGGTTACCGCAGCCGGATAACGAACCAGAATATTACGCGTAACCTGGGCGAATAAGTTGTAGTGTGTGTGCCCTGCACCCTGAAATACGCCGCCTATTATAATTGTCAGTGCAACTATGGGATAGCCAGTTGTGGAAGCTCTTATGGAGGCCGTTGAATAGAAGGATGTCAGGCCGTCCGGCTTGAAAATGGACAAAAAGAACATGGGAAAGATATATAACAAGATACCAATACTGCACATCAATGTGGCAGACCATTTAGCCGCAAAGAGAAATCCGGCCTTAACCCTGCCGTAATCGCCCTTGCCTAAATTGTAGGCGACGAAGGGAACTAAAGCTGCATTGAACCCAAAGACCACAAGGAAGGCGATATCTTCTATTCGGTTGCCAAGCGCCCATCCGCTTATTGCCGCTTCCCCGTATTGGGAAAGCATCCTGTTGAGCAAAGCTGCCCCGACGGAAAAACTGATCTGGGATAGGGAAAGCGGAAGCCCTATGGCTAAAACATTGCGCCACGTGGGAACCGTGTTTCTTTCAAAACTAAACTTGGGATGTATTTCGCTATGCTGCTTCAGCTTTGAAACGGAGTACAGCAAGGTCAGCAACCTGCCTATGAGCGTTGCAAGCGAAGCGCCGCCTATTCCCAAGCCAAAGGTGAAGATGAACAAGGGGTCCAAGGCTATATTCACCGCATTTCCTATCAGCAGGCTGTACATGGGCACTATGGCATTCCCCTGGCTCCGGTAAACGGCGTCAAGAAGCAGGCTACATGAAGCTACAGGAAAAGACCAAATTTGCCAAAACAGATACTTGTTTAGGTGTACCATTGCCTCAGGGCTCGCGCCCATGAAGGCGAAGAAAGGATCCTTGATGCTTGGGATTAAAAGTATGCATGGCAACAGGGATATCATGAAGACGAGGGAAAGGGTAGCATTTGCAAGGTAGCGTCCGCGATAAAGTTTTCCCATGCCCAAGTTCCTGCTTATGAGCGTTGTCGCTCCGATAGTACAACCGCTCATCAAGGCATACTCCACGAATATAACGGGCAACATGAGCGACATTGCCGCCAAGGGTACGGTCCCCAACCAGGCCACGAACATTGTGTCCGCTATATGAAATACCGTATGTCCCAGCGTCGCGATGATGGAGGGTATCGCAAGGCTCCACAGCACATGCGGTACAGGGTCTCTTCCCATGTCCACGTTTACGGTCTTTCTGCGCTGCACATTTATTCTCCTCGTATTTTTATATATAACTTATATATCATTATACATATCATATATAATGACATATGATATCATTTGTAAAATTTTAGGATGACCCTTTCTGAAGCAATTTGAAAGGGTCATCGCCCTCTGATAGAACAAAGTTATCATGAACCCAAGCTATCGAAAGTTCAGCGATGACCCCCCTCGCTTAATTACCTTGATGGGCGTAATTAGGCTAAGTTAGGAAATAATAATATATTTGCAAATAACACAGAGAACTTTAATGTATTCTGTAATGAAAAAATCAAGAAAATAAATCTGGAGGTAAAGAAATGAATTATCACGATGAAAATAGAACAAGGGGACACTGGTTGAGCAAGCCGCCCCTAAGTATGGGCTGTGGAGTTGTTCTGCCAATTCTGATTTTGGCCGTTGTGTTAGGTTTCATTCCCCTTGTACGTTTTTATACGGATTTTGTTTGGTACGATGCTTTAGGCTACGCTGCGGTGTTTTGGAAAAGGTTTTGGCCTCAATGGTTGTTATTCGGCTTCGTTTTTATCCTTTCCCTAGGTATTGTCAGGTTTAGCTTAATGCGAGCAAGGAAGACTGCTTTAGAGGCTGTGGTATTTTTCGATTCTCCCTTAAACCTACCGCGAGTTAAGATGATAATCAATGCATTTGCTTTGGTCGTTGCCCTAGCTCTGGCCTTCGGAGCAAAAGATCAATGGGCGATGGTTTTGAGGTTTTTAAATCGAATGCCCTTTGACGTAAAAGATCCAATTTTTAATAAGGATATCGGATTTTACGTATTCCAGTATCCTTTCTATAGATATGCACAAAGTCTTTTAATAAAGATTTTCTTGGTTTCACTCGTTGGTACAGCTTTTTTATATTTTATCGCTAGATCTCAGGGAAGTATCGATATGGATTCCTATAGACAAATCCCACTTTCTCCCCACGAACGCTTGCACCTAGGTGTTTTGGGTGGTATTTTATTGCTCTTACTCGCGTTGGGATATCGGTTCGATCGCTACGAACTCCTCTTTTCCCCTCTAGGTGTTGTCTTCGGAGCAGGGTACACTGATCTTCATGCCCGTTTATTAGCCTATAACGTGCTTGCCATAGCCGTCGCCGTCATTGGGCTTTTCCTTCCCATTGCTGCTAAACGCAAGACCTGGAAGTTTGTAGGTATCTTGATAGGAGTATGGATCGTTGGAACGGTGGGCTTGCGGGGTATATATCCTGGAGTAATTCAAAGATATGTAGTAGAACCCAACGAATTTCAGAAGGAAAGCCCCTACATAAAGCATAACATCTTAGGCACGCAACTCGCTTACGGACTAGACGATGTAGTGGTGAGCAATATCACGCCCAAAGACAGAGTGACGCTGCAAGATTTTGAGGAAAACAGAGAAACAATAGAAAACATAAGGTTGTGGGATTACGGACCTTTACTTCGAAGCTACAAACAACTTCAGGAAATAAGGACATATTACGAATTTCCAGACATCGACATAGATCGTTATTACTTTCATGGCGAGGTGCCCAGGCAGGTGATGCTCGCCGCAAGGGAATTGGATGTTCGACAGCTTCAAAATCCCACCTGGGTGAATATGCACCTCGAGTTTACCCATGGTTATGGCATAGTAATGAATCCGGTTAATGAGGTAACCCCTACGGGGTTGCCCGTATTTTACGTTCAAGACCTGCCTCCCAGGGCAACCGTTCCGCTTTCCATAGAATATCCTCAGATATATTACGGAGAAATGACCGATTATTACGTGTTAGTCAAAACGACCGTTCAGGAGTTTGACTATCCTGCGGGAGACGTGAACGTCCGCTCCACCTACCAAGGCAAGGGAGGAGTTTCCATTAGTTCTTTATTGCGTAGGCTGGCGTTTTCTGTGCGCTTCGGGGATACGCAGATTTTATTTACCGATGCAATCACTCCGGAAAGCAGGATAATGTATTACAGAAACATTTATGAACGCGTGAAACGCATTGCTCCCTTTTTACTATTCGACCAAGATCCCTACTTGACAGTGATGAGCGGAAGGCTGATCTGGGTGATAGATGCTTACACGATTACCGACAGATATCCTTACTCTCAACCCACCACTCTGACGAAGAAAACCGGCAAGGTGCGTTTTAATTACATTAGAAACAGCGTAAAGGTGTTAGTCGACGCCTACGACGGTAGCGTGGAATTTTACGTGTCCGATCCGAAGGACCCTCTGATTCTCGTTTGGGATAAGATATTTCCCGATCTATTTAAGTCCCAGGAAGAAATGCCCCACGACTTGGTTCTTCATCGACGCTATCCGATGGATCTTTTTCAAGTGCAAGCTCAAATATTTGCCGTATATCACATGTCGGATCCAAATACATTTTATAACAGGGAAGACGTCTGGTCATTTCCTACGCACGAAGAATCCCAGGCGTCGCCTTATTATATCGTCACAAAACTAAAAGAAGCAGAAAGGGCAGAATACGTCTTGGTTACCCCATATCTTCCCTTTGGAAAGAACAACATGATCGCCTGGCTAGCGGGGCGTTGCGATAGAGACACTTACGGTCAATTGGTGGCTTATGTATTTCCGAAGCAGAAACTGATTTACGGTCCTCAGCAAATAGAGGCATTGATAAATCAACATCCCGAGATATCGGCGCAGCTTTCTTTGTGGAGCCAAAGAGGCTCGGACGTAATATTCGGAAGGTTATTGGTGATACCGTTGGGCGATTCTATTTTATACGTACAGCCTCTTTATTTAAGGGCCGAAAACAGCGATCTTCCAGAGCTGAAAAGGATTATCGTTTCGGCCGGTGGCCGCGTTGTATGGGGAGAACGCCTCGATGATGCAATTAGCGATTTATTTGAAGTTCGAGAAAGAAAAGAAAGTGTAGTGGCAGAATCGCCTTCGTACGTATCGGAAGGTTTGGTTGAGCCTGACGATTTAAGGGAATTGGTAATATTGGCTACAGAGGCTTACAACGAAGCCCAGGAGGCGTTGCGAAGGGGCGATTGGGCAGGTTATGGCGAGGCGCTAAAACGTTTGGAAGAATATCTCAATCGACTTAACAATTTGACAAATCCTATGCATGAGAATGGCGACAAAGATGGATAAAGAGTTACGTATGCTGTCATCTGTAAAATTTGGGATGACCCTTTCTGAAGCAATTTGAAAGGGTCGTCGCCCTCTGATAGAAGAAAGTTATCATGAACCCCAACTACCCACGAGACAGCA
>NZ_CALETC010000097.1:0-32583 GCF_937920065.1 Acetomicrobium mobile | reverse complement strand
CACCGGACTCCAAATCCGGGGGTTGCAGGTTCGAGTCCTGCCGGGCCTGCCAGAATTTTAAGATTACAGATGTAACTGGAATTGTTTATCGATGCCTTTTTGCAATCACGCAAATACGCATAAAAACTCTACTCAAATAGTGCATGGCAGTACATGAACAAGTAGTTTGTTACACTCCTACCTTTCACTCCCTTGTCGCCGGCAGAGGCGCAGGGGAGTGTTTTTATGGCTGTTATACCTTTGAGGAGATAGCCACCTTTAGCAGGTTTTGTAATACACTCTGGCAAGTTTTCCAACCTGGAAACCTTCATCAACTAGGGCCTGCAAAAGGGATCATCAAGGATCTTGTTAGCTTATTTCTGCTTTCCTGCGTAGTATAGTCTGGTCAAGCACGTCACAGCGAGGCTGAATAGAAATCAAGAGAATAAAAAATATAATGATTAAACATGACCATAAATAACCTCCTTGACCAGGCGTATATTCTACATTTAAAATAAAATATGAACCTTTCGCGTTGGCTTCATAACCTTCTGTGTTTTTTAGGCTTGACATTGACTTTTAAAATGCGGGCATGGTAATATACGCTAGCAACCCGAAGTGTGGACTCCATTGCTGAGGCAGGTAATATAGTGTGGGTGGTTGTGCCCCAAGAATGTGCGGGGAAGAGCCAGCTTTGTTATAATCTATGTAGTGGCTTTGGGACTGAAAAATATGGGGGTTGCAGGTTCGAGTTCATAGGAGGCAAAAGGCTTGGATAAGATTTTTAGTTTTTTGAGAGAAGCGCGAGCAGAGCTAAAAAGAGTTACATGGCCAAACAAAAAGCAGGTTTGGATTTCTACACTGCTGGTCATAGTGGTAACTTTATTGGTTTCAGCATATTTGGGAGTTCTCGATTTGATATTTACTGCGGTTTTCTCAAAAATCGTGGGTTAGTAAATCTTTTTAGAGTAAAGTTTTTCGAATCCATAGATAAAAATAATTTAAACAGGATTTTTATATTCCTTGAATAGCGTTGACAACTTGGGAAATATCAATCAATTGACTAGGGGGGTGAGGGGGCCCAAATGGCCCCCTTTTCGGTGATGATTGACAAGAACGAGCGTCGTTGGTATGTTGTTCAAACGTACGCAGGATATGAAAATAAGGTAAAAGCCAATTTAGAGCAGCGTATAGCTACAATGGGCATGGAGGATAAAATCTTCCGAGTCCTCGTGCCGATAGAGGAACGAGTTTACGTTAAGGACGGAAAGCAAAAGAGAGTGAAAAGAAAAGTCTTTCCGGGGTATATACTTGTGGAAATGATCCTTGACGACCAATCCTGGTATGTAGTGAGACACACTCCTGGCGTCATGGGTTTCGTGGGTGCTGGTAATAACCCCATTCCTTTATCCGAACGGGAAGTCCAGGATATCTTTGCGAAGATTGGCAAAGAACAGATGAAGCCAAAGTTGGAAATCGATCTCAAGCCAGGGGATGTGGTTCGCGTTAGAAGCGGACCCTTCGAGGGGCAAGTCGGCACGGTAGTAGAGGTTATTCCGGAGAAGGGAAAGATCAAATTTTCAGTGACACTTTTTGGACGAGAAACTATAGTTGAAGCCGATTACAGCGATTTAACAAAAATATAAGGGCGTTCAAGCTACACGGGAGGGAAAACTATATGGCTAAGAAGGTAATAGCACAGATAAAACTACAATTGCCGGCAGGCAAAGCAACGCCAGCGCCGCCTGTGGGCCCAGCACTTGGCCAACATGGCGTAAATATTATGGAGTTCTGCAAACAATTTAACGCAAAGACCGCAGATAATGCGGGCATGATAATTCCAGTGGTGCTAACTGTTTATGCGGATAGAAGCTTTACTTTTGAGCTTAAAACACCTCCAGCCAGCATATTGCTCAAAAAGGCCGCGGGTATCGAAAAAGGTTCTGGTGAGCCAAACAGAGATAAGGTTGGCAAGGTTACCAGAGAGCAATTAAAAGAGATAGCTAAAATCAAAATGCAGGATTTAAATGCTAATGACATAGAAGCAGCTATGCGTATGATCGAAGGTACTGCCCGATCTATGGGCATAGAAGTCGTGGGTTAGTGTATATCATGTGGCAGGGGCAACCCGTTACAGACCACAAGGAGGAATAGAAAATGGCAAAGAAATCAAAACGTTATTTAGCAATGCTCGAAAAGGTTGATAAGACGAAACTTTACGGTCTTCGCGAAGCCATTGAGCTTTTAAAAGAACTGCCAACCGCAAAGTTTGATGAGACAGTGGAAATGCATATTCGTTTGAACGTAGATCCTCGTCATGCCGATCAGCAGGTGAGGGGCACCATCACCTTGCCTCATGGCACTGGTCAGGAAAAAAGGGTTCTTGTCATAGCATCGGGCGAGAAGATGAAGGAAGCCGAAGAGGCAGGAGCTGATTATGTTGGCGGAGAGGACATGGTGCAGAAGATCGAAGGGGGATGGTTGGATTTCGATGCCGTAATAGCCACCCCTGATATGATGCGCGTTGTAGGGCGTCTTGGGCGCATTCTAGGTCCTCGCGGCCTCATGCCAAGCGCAAAAACTGGCACAGTTACATTCGATGTGGCTGAGGCCATTAAAGAAATCAAGGCGGGACGTATTGAGTATCGCGTCGACAGATACGGTATAATTCACGTAGTGATCGGCAAGATGAGCTTCGCGCCTGATATGTTGTTTGATAATGCTAAAGCTTTATTGCGCGCTGTATTGCGTGCGCGCCCTGCGGCTGTTAAAGGACGGTACGTGCGGAGCATTGCCATAGCGCCGACCATGGGCGTTGGGATCAAGATAGATCCGATACGAGCTCAAAAAGAAATCGTTGAAGAGTAAAAAATAATAAAAGCAGCAAAGGGTTGTTTGTGTGATGCTTTTGATGTCTAGAGCGAATTCTTTTTTGCTTTAGCCTTCTTTGTTTTTTAGTTTTGACGTAAACTTAAAAAGTCATACTTGAAGAAAATGCCATAGATTAATAAAATTAATTCTGTCATTGGGCTTAAGACAGCGGGTGAAAAACTTAAATGGTTTCATGACCAGCCCGCCGAGGCCAGGAGAGTGTTTTTGTATTGGTGATAAAGCTCCTGGGTTTTGCCCAGGAGCTTTATTTTTTAAAAAAGGAGGTGAAGGAATGCCTTCAAAAGCTAATATTCAAGAATTGCAGAAATTGATCGAGACGCTTCAAGGAGCACAGGCAGTATTTTTTAGCGAGTATAAGGGATTAACAGTCGAGCAAATAGGAGAATTAAGGTCCAAAGTTAGGGAAGCAAAGGGCATCATGAGGGTGGCCAAGAATACGCTTTTCGGTTTGGCTCTTAAGGAAGTAGGATTGTCTGTTCCTGAAGAGGTGCTTTCTGGGCCCAACGTTTTTACGGTGGCATACGGAGATCCTGTCGAAGTAGCTAAGGTACTAGCTAATTATGTTAAAGCGACAAGAGGCGAAGCCTTAAAGTTAAAAGGAGCTCTGTTGGACAAGAGATTTATAGATGCCGGAGAGGTAAATACTCTTGCTACGTTGCCAACTAGGGATGTCTTGTTGGCCCAAGTGTTTAGTGCCATGGAAGCGCCAGTGCGGGGATTGGTTACGGTTTTGTCTGGAACTTTACGTGGTTTGGTAACGTGCTTGGACCAAATAGCAAAAGAAAAAGAGAAGCAAGCAGCGTAAAGGGCTTCCAGCTGTAAGTGTAATTCAATATTTATAACGTTACATACCTAAAAGGGAGGAATCAAACAATGACCAAAGAGGAAATCATTAAGGCGATAGAGGAAATGTCGGTTCTTGAACTATCGGAGTTAGTTAAGGCCTTAGAAGAGCGGTTTGGTGTATCCGCCGCGGCTCCTGTGGCCATGATGGCTGCAGCTCCTGCAGCAGGGGCTCCTGAGGTGGCCGAGGAAGAGGAAAAGACTGAATTCGACGTAGTCTTAAAATCTGTTGGCGCGAGCAAGATAAATGTAATCAAAGTTGTTCGCGAAATTACGAGCTTAGGCTTAAAGGAAGCAAAGGAGTTGGTTGACAGCGCTCCAAAACCTGTGAAGGAAGGAGTTTCCAAGGAGGAAGCCGAGGAAATCAAGAAGAAATTGGAAGAAGCAGGCGCTGAGGTAGAAATAAAGTAACTTGCAAACGAAGGGTGTGGGGTGAATTAAACTTCATCTCACGCCCCTATATTTTATTTAGAGGCAGCATACTTTGATTAAGTTACCGCATAACGCAAAAGAGGCAATAAAATTACAAAACGAGTTGCGCAGCTTCGTAAGAATAAGGGATTATCCCAATATCGCTCAAATAAGGTTCATTGGCGGTGTCGATGTTGCTTACTTTAGTCGAAAGATGACTAGCGCATATGCAGTTGCGATCATTTGGGATCGATTTTCTGGCGAAGTCATAGAAAGAGCATATGCTGAAAGAAATGTCACCTTCCCTTACATACCTGGCCTGCTTTCTTTCAGAGAACTTCCCGTTATAATAGATGCTTACGATAAACTGTCCCTTAAAGCAGACATTTGGATGATAGACGGTGCAGGTGTTGCTCATCCGCGAGGGCTAGGCATTGCGTCACATTTTGGGGTTGTTTTGGATCTGCCCTCGATAGGAGTCGCTAAAAGTCGTCTTGTAGGAAATCACCTTCATGTTCCACGAAACAAGGGATCGTGGGTGCCCTTGTGGCAGGATAAAAAAGTGATAGGACATGTCGTTCGAACGAGAAGCAAAGTTAGGCCTCTTTATGTAAGCCCAGGGCATAAGATCTCCATTAGACAGGCAACTGAGCTGGTTTTAGTTTGTTGTACGCGTTATCGGTTGCCAGAACCTACGCGTTTGGCACATCATTTGGTGACTCGTCGTGCTCATTCACTTTAGTCTTTCCTAGTGAGTTTGATGATCTCTTCGTCCTCATAAGCTCTGCTCGCGGTGGCCCGCGTATCAAAGGCGTACTTTCCCTTGTAGGCTTGCACTTCGCCTTCTAGCTTGTGAAAGACCAATTGAGCTATGCGAGTTCCCGGATATAAGGATATGGGGACCTCACCTTCATTGACTAACTCAAGTGTTATGACTCCTTGAAATCCCGGGTCAACGAATGTTGCCGTGGCGATTACAAGTCCTGCTCTTCCCCACGAGGATCTGCCTATGACATAGGCCATCACGTTTCGAGGCAGACGTAAGAACTCCAAGGTTGAACTTAAGACGAACTGCCCGGGATGCAATATGAAAGCCTGACCGTATTCTCGCCTTATACGATCGTAGTAATCGACCCAAGCGGTGTCGTTAAAAGCGTCCTTTACATCCATAACGGGTATTTGGCCCTTGCGAAACAGTACAAAGTCTTGCCCGAGCCTTACGTCCAGGGAAGCCCTTCCTATCTGACGATTTAAATCCAACAAGGGCATGACTACTAAGTCGCCCCTATCCAGCATGCTTCTTATTTCGTTTGAACCTAATGCGTTCGTCATGTTTTGTCAGCTCCTTTTTAAACCTTACGAGCTCCGATATTTGGATAAAAATAAGCTCCCATCGCAAGCGAAAGCTATTAACCTCTCCAAAGAAGCCATTTCCTCGAAGGAGGCGCCCTTATGGATTTCGTAAGAGGCTACTATGGAGCCCGCGATGAGAATGCTGATTATCTCTAGGGGATCGTCTTTTATTTGGCTAGGTGGTATGTTTTCAAGCAGTAAAGCAGTTGCGTGACATATTTCGTCCCACTTCCAATCCCAGGCTTTCGGAGAAACTTCGCTTTTTCGTGAAGATCTTGCTATTTCTTCAATCCAATCCTTCAGCTCTCTTGGCCAATCAATATCTTTTGCTTGCTTCCAGTCAAACATATCATAGTTAGAGGTCATGATAGAAATACCAGGAGCAAAGATTAGGGCAAAACGGTCGGAAAGCTCCTGATTGTACATGGTCCACGCTTTATCTAAATGCGTTGAAAAAAACTGAAGGTTTAGTGGCGAGTCCTGTTCTTCTGCGTAAAAGGGAAGTAAATAACATTCGCAAGGTTGCTTCCACCATGGCAGATATTTTTGAATGTCGCTAGTGGCAAGATGTTCGGTTATAAAGGGTATGACGAGACATTTAATCGGTGGGCCGTACAGATCTAGTAACTTGTTTGGCCATTCTGGCGCGCCGTAATTTATCCCTAAAATTATTTTATCAATAAGGGATAAGCCATTTGCTATATTATCAATGGATCCAATTGCATTCATTTCTATATCCTTTAAGTTGTCATATATGGTTTTAAGGATTTTCCTGCTCCTTGACGGAATGGAGGGTTTCTCCAAGGCATTGTTGAGTTTCTTTAACGTGTAAAAAATGTGCCATCGAAGATTGATTTCGTCATTATTTACGCATTTCATATGAAAATCTCCCTTCACTTAGAGTAAAATACATTTCATTAAGGGTCTAGCTTATGCATATATATCATAACAAAGGAAAGGTGGAATTTTGCCTTGTCGATAAATCTTGTTAGCCAGATCTTTGCTGGCGGTGAGATTTTAATATTGGACGGAGCCATGGGGACGATGTTGGCAGATAAAGGGTGGAGACCTCCCCTATTGCCTGAAGAGATGAATGTGACTGCTCCAGATGTAGTAATGTGCATTCACAGGGAATATCTAAATTCGGGGGCAAACATAATCGAGACGAACTCTTTTGGTTCCAACCCAATTAAATTGGCTTACAGAGGCCTTGAAGGAAAGACCCACCAGATAAATGAGCAGGCCGCTCGTATAGCAAGGCGCGTCGCCGACCGATACGGAGCTTTCGTCGCCGGCTCGATGGGTCCGTTGGGAGAATTGATAAAGCCCCTCGGAAAGTTGACCTTCGAGGAGGCTTATGAAGCTTATAAAGAACAAGCTCTTGGACTCAAAAATGGCGGGGTGGATTTTTTTCTCATAGAGACGCAGATGGACATCAAGGAGGCAAAGGCCGCAGTCTTAGCCGTGAAAGACATTGCTCCTGAAATTCCTTTTGTGGTTTCTTTTACTTTTGAGCGAAATGGTCGGACCATCACCGGAAGTTCGCCCGAGATAGTTGCTCACTGGGCACGTCTTGTTGGAGCAAGCGCAGTGGGTGTAAATTGCAGCTTTGGGCCGGATCTTGCAGAAGGTATAGTAAAGGGCCTTTACAGTAACGGGGGGATTCCAATTTTTGCCTACCTTAACGCGGGCTCCCCTGGTGGCAAAAATTTTAACCCAGAGGAGTTTGCAAAAGAAACCTTAAAATTAGCTAAAGCCGGAGCTTGCATCGTTGGAGGTTGCTGTGGCACTACGCCCGAACACATCGCTTATCTAAAAGAAATTACTTCTGGTTTAAAACCCCTTTGGCCAATCGAGATTAAAAAGGCGGCATTGGCCAGCAGAAGTCGATTGGTTTTGGCGGGTAACGATGAACCTATAGTCGTCGTTGGCGAGAGAATAAACGTATCCAGGAAGTCACCCATGAGAGATGAGGTGGCTCAATATAAATGGGATGCCTTATCAGAGGAAGCGAGAAGGCAAAGCGAATCGGGAGCCAGCGTGATTGATATAAATGTGAGCCTCCCAAATATAGATAGAAAAAAGGCCATGCGTGAGGCTATTGAGGTCGTAGAAAACGCTTGCACGCTTCCAATATCAATAGATGCCGATGAACCAGAGGTGCTCGAGGAAGGTTTAATTCATGTATCGGGTATACCGCTCATTAATTCTGTTACTGCAGAAAGGCAGAAGTTGGCGAGGGGAATGAAGCTTGCAAAAAGATACGGAGCTTGCCTCGTTGTGCTCACGATTGATGAAGAAGGCATAGCGACAACCCCGGAAGAGAGGATAAGGGTGGCCGAGAGGGTTGGCTTAACGGCCGATGAGTTAAACTTCCCAAGAAACAGGATATTTGTAGATCCGCTGACGATGTCGATTGCTGCTGACGCGAGAGCGGGTATCGTGACGTTGGAAGTCTTAAGAGCGCTTAAAAAGCTTGAACTTTTTACGATAATGGGCGTGAGCAACGTATCTCACGGCCTGCCTGAAAGATCTCTTTTAAACAAGACATTTCTTGTCATGGCAGCCGGGGCGGGCTTGGATGCCGTGATCGCTGATCCATTGGATGAAGGTTTTTATCCTTTAATGAAGGCATGCAACCTACTGACGGGACGAGACGAAAGGGCCTCTCGCTTTATAACGTGGGCGAACTCTTTAAAGGTAAAAGAGAAAAAAGCTATCTCAAAGACAGAAGAACGTATACTTGGCCCGATTGAGCAAATGCAGAAGTTGATTGTCCAGGGCGACAAAGGCAGCGTTTTGGATAAAGCACAAAGGTTTTTGGCTGATGGGGTTGACCCTTTAAGCCTGATAAACGACGTCGTGCTTCCGGCATTAGAGGAAGTAGGCAAATTATACGAATGCGGGGAGTACTTTTTACCTCAGCTCATTTCTTCCGCTGAGGCTGCTCAAAGCGTATGTAATCTTGTAGAAAGAATGGTATTAAGTGAAGGTGGGACGCTAAAAGACAGGGGATGTATTATAATGGCCACTGTAGCTGGAGATATTCACGATATCGGGAAAAACATAGTTT
Source organism: Acetomicrobium mobile (assembly GCF_937920065.1). Classification (NCBI taxonomy): domain Bacteria; kingdom Thermotogati; phylum Synergistota; class Synergistia; order Synergistales; family Acetomicrobiaceae; genus Acetomicrobium; species Acetomicrobium mobile. Next base: position 24,032 of record NZ_CALETC010000097.1, on the reverse strand, counting down.
CGATGGTCTTAAAAAGCCATGGCTATCGCGTCATAGATCTTGGCAAAGACGTTCCACTCAAGAGAATACTGGAGGAAGCTAAAAAAGGAGAAGCTCAAATTGTGGGGTTGTCGGCCCTGATGACTACTACAATGCGCGAGATGGAAAGGGTTATAAAAAAGATTAAGGAAGAAAACCTTCCGGTTAAAGTTATAATAGGCGGGGCAGCGGTCTCGCAAAGTTACGCGGATGACATAGGCGCAGACGGTTATGCCCAAGATGCGCTAGGCGCTGTTCGTCTGGTGGAAAAATTACTTGATCGATAGGAGGTAAAATAATTGAAAATAAAGGACATATTTGAGAAAAAGAGATTAGTTTTTTCCTTTGAGATTTTCCCGCCAAAGACCACGACGCCCTTGGAAAGAATTTACGAGACATTGGATGAATTAAAAGGGCTTCAACCCGATTTTATAAGTGTAACCTATGGAGCTGGCGGGTCAACTCGCGATAGAACCCCTCAAATAGCAATGGATGTTAAAAACAAATACGGCATAGAATCTTTGGCGCATCTGACATGCGTTGAGGCTACACGCGAAGATACGGAAAAAATTGTAAGTTTTCTGCTCGACAACGGCGTTAATAACATTTTGGCTTTAAGGGGTGACCCTCCAGAGGGAGCAAGGGATAACTTTGTCAAGGGCGACTTTGAACACGCTATCGATTTAGTTCGGTTTTTGCGGGAAAGATATGGCGAAACCATCTCTATTGGTGGTGCTGCCTATCCTGAAGGACATATCGAATGTGACGATCCCATCAAAGACTTGCATTTTTTGAAGCAAAAGGTCAATGCGGGAGTAGATTTCTTAATTACTCAGCTATTTTTCGATAACGAACTTTTTTATCGTTTCATGGAAAGAGCGTACATAGCAGGTATAAATGTGCCCATATCGGCGGGGATCATGCCCGTGGTGAGCAAAAATCAGATAGAAAGAATTGTAACTTTATGTGGTGCTTCGTTGCCCCAGAAATTCGTGAGGATACTTCATAGATACGCTGATGATCCACGCGCCCTGGAGGAAGCAGGTATCGCTTATGCCACGGATCAGATTGTTGACCTCATTGCCTTTGGGGTTAAGGGGATTCATCTATATACCATGAACAAGGCGCACGTGGCTCGAAGGATTACATCGAACATCTCGACCTTGCGGGAGGCGGTACCGGATCCAAAAGGAGAGAAAGTCCTTTCATGAAGATCGTTGATTGCCACGTTCATGTCTATCCCCCGGAGGTAATATCGGATTGGGAAAGGATTGCTGAAGGTGAACCTTATTTTGGCATGCTCGCAAGGAGCAAAGTACATAAATGGGCGACAGTAGAAGATGTGATTGCCCAAATGGATGCCGACGGGATAGAACAAAGCTTTATATTTGGCTTTGCCTTTAGCGACTTGTCTTTATGCAAGTTGTGTAACGATTACGTAATATCCGCGGTAAAAAGCTATCCAGATCGCCTTAAGGGATTGGCAGTGTTGCCCCCCCTTGCTAAAGGTGCATTAAGGGAGATCGAAAGATGCAAGGAAGAAGGTCTTGTCGGAGTAGGGGAGCTTTTTCCGCAAGGGCAGGATTTCGACATTGCTGATGCCAGAGAAACCTGGAGGCTCGCTGCTGCCTGCCATGAGACGGGAATGTTTTTGCTGATCCATACGGCAGAGCCCGTTGGCCACGATTATCCCGGAAAGGGGAACGTAGGCCCGAAAGAGGCTGCCGCTTTTTGTCTTAATCATCCTGAAGTCAGGGTGATATTTGCACATTTTGGCGGAGGACTTTGGGTGTACGAGCTCATGCCCGAGATGAAGTTAGCTTTATCTAACGCTTATTATGACACGGCGGCAGCTCCGCTTTTGTATGAGCCGGAAATTTTTAAGGCTATCGAAGCATCCGGCTTAACTCATAAATTTCTTTATGGGAGCGACTACCCGATTCTTTCCATGGCCAGGTACAAAAAACTTTTTAATCGGTTTGAAGGAAATGAAAGTTTTTTCAAGTCCATCTTTTTCGATAACTTCAAAAAGTTTTGTGCCCTTTGATGGACTTTCGATAAAAAGATGGTATCATTAGGCAACACATGCTAAAGGGTATTTAAAAACTCTTATCCAGAGCGGCGGAGGGACTGGCCCTGCGAAGCCCGGCAACCTGCCCTTATTTGGGGCGTGGTGCTAACACCTGCAGCCGAAAGGTTGAATGATAAGAGGGATGAATAAAAAGCCTTTTTCCCTCTTAGGGGAGAAGGCTTTTTGATTAATCTGCAGTTAAAAACAAAAGGAGGTCAATGTATTGAAGAGAAATCCCAAAGGGTTTTCGACAAGAGCACTTCATGCAGGATGGGATCATGATCCAACCACAGGAGCCTTTGGGCTTCCGATTTATTTGACGGCCGGGTACAAATTTAATTCGGTAGAAGATGCCTCTTCGCTTTTTGAACTTGAAAAAGAAGGATTTACATACTCGCGAATCGCTAACCCAACCGTTGCTGTTTTTGAAAGCGTCATATCCGATTTAGAAGGTGGAGTGGCTGCTGTGGCCACTTCTTCGGGACAAGCGGCGTTCAATCAACTTTTGGCATTGATATGCAAAAGCGGGGATCACGTCATAGTAGGACGTAAAGTTTACGGAGGCACACTTACGCTGCTTTTAAACTGCATGACCAGATTCAATGTGGAAGTAAGCGTTATAGATACTGACGACCCGGGGGAAGTTGAAAATGCCATCAGACCTATGACACGTTGTATTATTACCGAAAGCGTGGGCAATCCTGGTTTAAATGTGGCACCCTTTGAGGAGATTGCGGCCATTGCTAAAGATAGGGAAGTCTTGTTTGTTGTGGATAACACCTTTTTATCGCCGGTTTTGTGTCAGCCCCTTAAGTGGGGCGCAAACGTGGTCGTTCATTCGGCCACCAAATATTTAAGTGGCTTTGGCAATATCATTGGTGGAGTCGTAGTTGACGGAGGCAACATGGATTGGTTTGCCTCTGGGAAGTGGACCGAGTTTACGAAACCTGATGCGGCTTATCATGGTGTGGTTTTTGCGGAGCGATTTGCCAACCAGGCCCTGGCTGCCAAGATGCGTGCCTGCAGCCTCAGGGACTTGGGAGGCTGTATGTCGCCTTTTGAAGCCTACCTTTTGTGGATGGGCATGGGAACTTTGTCTTTGAGAATGAAAAGACATAGCGAAAACGCGCTTGCAGTGGCACAATTTCTTGAAGAACATAGGGAGGTAGCCTGGGTTTCGTATCCAGGGCTGAAAAGCCATCCTCATCACGAAAGGGCAAAAAAATACTTTCAGGGTGGTTTTGGGGGAATGGTGGCTTTCTGCTTGAAAGGAGGTCTTGAGGCAGGGAAGAAATTTTTGAATAACTTGGATCTTTTTTCAATAGTTGCTAACCTGGGGGATGCCAGGAGCATGGCCATACACCCAGCCTCAACCACTCACAGCCAACTGACCAAAGAGGAACTAAAGGAAGCTGGCATAGAAGAGGGATTGGTGCGATTGAGCATCGGTCTTGAAGACATAGAAGACATTATAGAGGATTTGACTCATGCTTTAAATTCAATTTAAAAAAGAAAGCGGGTAAGGTTATCAGTGTTAAGCGGGGTTCTTAAAGAAACTATAGGAGCTATAGAAATTCCCGAATTGCGCTTAGAGTCGGGCAAGGTTTTAAAAAAGGTGAAACAGGTTTATGCCATGTACGGCTCCTTAGATGCAGGCGGGATTGTATTGGTGTGCCATGCCCTCACTGGGAGCCATCATGCGGCTGGTCCGAATATTCCGGGGTTGCCTGAAGCCTGGTGGGATCCTCTTATAGGACCTGGAAAGGCCATCGATACCAATAAATTTTGCGTTATTTGTTTTAATATGCTGGGTAGCCCCTATGGCAGCACTTCCCCGACTACTCTTTGCGAAGACGGACGACCTTATGGCATGCGTTTTCCACTCATATCGGTGAGAGATATGGTAAGAGCGCAATACGAAGCGCTTAAACTCATGGAGATAAAGGAGCTTGAGTGCGTCGTTGGCGGATCTTTAGGTGGAATGCAGGCCTTGGAATGGGCTGTAAGTTTTCCAGAAATGGTGAGAAGGGCCATAGTCATTGCTGCTCCAGCCTTTACTTACCCGCAGGCAATAGCGCTCAATGAAGTACAGCGTCAGGCCATTATGGCCGATCCTCAATGGAAAGGCGGAGATTACTACGGATCAACGCCTCCCGAAAGAGGGCTTGCCATAGCTAGGATGCTTGCCATGATCACTTACAGGAGCGAAGAGAGCTTTGCAAAAAGATACATGAGAGAACTTGCCTTCGGCGCTCCATGGGATTGGAACGGCAAGTTTAAGATTGAGACCTACATACATCATCATGGCGAAAAACTGGTACAGAGGTTTGATGCTAATTGTTATTTATACTTGACCAGGGCTATGGATTTGCACGATATTGGAGAAGGAAGGGGAGGCGTGAGGGACGCGCTTTCCAGGTTCAAGGGTCATCTTTTGGCCGTAGGCATATCAAGTGACTTGCTCTTTCCAAACTGGCAAGTCGAAAAAATAGCACTTGAGGCAAGAGAAGCAGGTGTGTCAGCTTGCTACGATGAAATCGAAAGCGATAACGGCCATGATGCCTTTTTAATAGACATTGATCAGCTTGACGAGATGATTCGAGGTTTTTGGAGAAAAAACTGAGTCCTAGTTAGCGTTAAATTGGTTCTAGAAGGCTTTATTTCAAATAATGCGGAAAATTTCTAGGGGTAAGAGCTCAAGCATAATCTTTCTGATATTGACAGAATTGATTGGTCGTGGTTATACTAATACGAGCCAAGGGCGGATAGCTCAGCGGAAGAGCACCTGCCTTACACGCAGGGGGTCATAGGTTCGAACCCTATTCCGCCCACCATGAAGTAGTTTCAAGCGGGGCTGTAGCTCAGCCGGTTAGAGCGCTGGCCTGTCACGTCAGAGGCCGCGGGTTCGAGTCCCGTCAGCCCCGCCAGTTAATGAGGTGGCGAGAGGCGAGATAGCTCAGTAGGTAGAGCAGCGGACTGAAAATCCGCGTGTCCCCAGTTCGATTCTGGGTCTCGCCACCATTAAAGAGTTAGAAATTGCGGAAGTAGCTCAGCGGTAGAGCATCACCTTGCCAAGGTGGGGGTCGCGGGTTCAAATCCCGTCTTCCGCTCCAGAGATTTCGGCGGCATAGCCAAGTGGTAAGGCAGGGGACTGCAAATCCCTTATTCCCCGGTTCGAATCCGGGTGCCGCCTCCAGATATAAACCTTACTCCGGCGTAGCTCAACCGGCAGAGCGGGTGGCTGTTAACCACTAGGTTGCAGGTTCGAGTCCTGCCGCCGGAGCCATTTTTTATCTCAAATAAAGTGTCTGCCATAAAGAAGCGGTCATGTCAGGTGGCTTGCGTATTCCAAAATAAAAATTAAAACCTCGTGAAACAAAAACACGAGGTTTTAATTTTTTACGACCCTTAAAAGCATCGGAAACGCCGGTTATATAAAAGCCTATGACATGGACGTTGCTTCAAAGATTTTGTTACAATGAGTTGTAAGTCCAAGATGAGGAGGTGGGGTAATGAAAAAAGGATTAGTGGGCCTTACTTTAATACTGGTGCTTTTATGTGTTTTGGGCGCTACCTCCGCTGATGCCACGACGGTCAAAATGTCTTATAACGGGCCAGCCGATGAAGTGAACAACGCAGTACATTATTATGCGGTGAACTTCAAAAAAATGGTGGAAGAAGGCACTAAGGGAAAAATTCACATCCAGCTCTATCCTGATAGTCAGCTTGGCAACGAAGAGGAACGCATGGAACTTTTAATGAAAAGCGGACTCAACCAGCCGATCATCAACGTCGCTTCCTATGCTGGAATGGCTCCTGTTCTCCCCGAACTTTACGCCGCATCGATACCTTTTATGTTCGATAGTTACGAGGCAGCGCACATATTTTTCGATACCGGAAGTTACTGGGCCAAACTTAAAGATGAATTCAAGAAACGAACTGGAGCAGTCTTACTTGAAGCGGTTGAGGAGGGAGGATTCCTTGCCTTTACAAATTCTAAACGTGAAATAAGGCATCCAAAGGATTTTAAAGGTCTGAAATTTAGGGCCATGGATGAAGGGCAAGTAACACTCTACAAAGCCTTTGGGGCCAGCGGCATTCCTATTCCATGGACGGAGCTTTACATGGCACTTAAGACAGGTGTGGTGGACGGACAGATGAACCCTGCTACCTATATCATCATCGGAAGTCTTTATGAAGTTCAAAAATATATGACGTTAGCTAATATCCAATATTCCGATCAATTTTTGGTGATAAATGGCGATTTATTTGACGAATTCCCTGAGGAAGACAGAGAAGTTATCGTTAAAGCGGCTTATCAGGCAAATGTCGCCACTCGCCAAATGGTCGAAGCTCAAGATGCAGAGCAGATCAAGTTTTTGGAGGGCAAGGGCATGCAGGCTTATACGCCTAATGCCCAGGAGATGAACGCCTTCAGGGAAATTGGACAGTCAGCTTACGTTGAGTGGCTAAAATCAAAAGTGGGAAAAGATTGGCTCGACATGGCATTGAATGATGCCAAAATTGCTAATGAAAAGGCCAAGTAACGATGCCAAAAGGTTTTTGCGATAAGGTGGTATATGAGATAGAGCGAGGATGTGCCCTTATATCGTGCTCGTTCTTATCTTTGAACATATGCGACATATTGATTGGCGTTTTTTCGAGGTACTTTTTTCACACTTCATTTATATGGACAGAGGAATTGGCCCGTTATTCTTTGATATGGATGGTAATGGTGGGGGCTAGCTGCGCCCACGTCAGGGGCGACATGATGGCCATTGATTTCGTAATGCCAAAGTTCCCCCCTTTTTTGCAGCGATTGTGCAGTATGTTGAGAGCTATCATAGGCATCGTGGTTTTAGGACTAATGATTTACCTGGGAACGGTAAATGCTTTGGGGAATTGGAAAGTGCGGACTATGGGCATGGGAATTCCCAAGACGATTCCGCTTCTTTCGCTTCCCGTGGGATTAGGCGTTTTGTTCATTGAATTTGTTCTTTATCGAGATAAGAGGGGAATTGAACAATGAGCCTTTTGATGCTGTTGCTCTTGTTTTTTGGGTTGATGATCATAGGGCTTCCCCTCTATCTTGCGCTTCTTTCCGTTGCCTTTCTGGGCGTTATGGTGCTGGGCGACATTTCCCTTCTTAGAGCAGTAAGTCAGCAGTTTTTTGGTGGCATGGATTCTTTTACTTTAATGGCCATCCCATTTTTTGTATTGACTGGGTCGTTAATGAACATGTCCGGATTAACCGACAGGCTTATTATTTTTTCCAAGCTTTTAGTAGGTTCAATACGTGGAGGATTGGGATATGTCAACATCGTTGGGGGTATAATATTAGCCGGGGTTAACGGTTCAGCTGCGGCCGATGCTTCGGCCCTTTCGTCGATTCTTATCCCGGCGATGAAAAAGGAAGGATACAACCCAGGATATGCAGCGGGCTTAACGGCCGCGAGTTCCTTGATAGGCCCCATAATACCTCCTTCAATATTTATGATCATCTATGCTTCCATGACCAACACCTCGATCGGAGGATTATTCGCGGCGGGAATAATACCTGGACTAGTTCTTGGTTTAGCCTATGCAGTGATGAATTATTTCTATGCCGCGATATATAGGGCTCCTGTTTCTAGCAGCGAGGAAAGGTTAAAAATAAAGGAGACGTTGATATATTCAATACCGGCCTTGATAGCGCCTATGATCATAATCGGGGGAATTGTAACTGGCGTGGTGACTCCCACCGAGTCAGGGGCTTTGGCTGTTGCCTATTGCCTGTTGATTGGGTTATTTTATACAAAAAAGCTTGACAAAAGGGGAATTTTCGCTGCCTTGTACGAGACTGTCCGTACAACCAGTTCAATTTTTCTCATCATGGGTGCTGCTCAGGCGGTTGGGTGGCTGTTAAAATGGGAGAGGATACCACAACGTTTCGCCGAATTGTTGGCAGGAGCGGGCCTTGTGTCCAGTCCTGTTTTGCTCATGTTGACCTTTACCGGGATAATATTTATCGTTGGATGCTTCATGGAAGAAGTGGCGACTTTGACGTTGCTCACCCCCATTTTTTATCCGCTGGCAGTGCAGGCTGGCATTGATCCGCTTCATTTTGGAATTGTTATGACGTTGAACGTAACCATTGCTTTGGTTACACCCCCAATGGGTGCGTGTAATTACATAGTATCAGCGGTCGGTAAAGTGCCCTTAGGGGAAGTTTTAAAGTTCGTATGGCCTTTCATAGCGGTGTCCCTCGTGGTAGTTGTAATAATAATTTTATGTCCCTTCGTGGTAACTTTTGTGCCTCGCGTTTTGGGGTTGTGAAGAAAGGTTCTGCTGGCAGAGGCATATTTTCGGTTAACTGAAAAAATTGCGTCTCTTCCTTCGTTGTGTCTGTTATGATGATAAAAACAGGTTCGTATTTATGTCTCAGATCGGAGTTGAATGGACTATCAAGAAAATGAAAAAGGTGACAATTTACACTGATGGAGCATGTTTGGGCAATCCCGGTCCGGGAGGATATGGCGTCGTGTTGCTTTACAACGGCCACAGAAAGGAGATATCGGGTGGCTTTAGGCTCACGACCAACAACAGGATGGAGATATACGCGGCTATAGCGGGATTAAGCGCGCTGAATTGCAGTTGCGAAGTGATTCTTTATACGGATTCAAGGTACCTTGCCGATGCCATGAACAAAGGGTGGGTAAAGCGATGGAAGGCAAAAGGTTGGATGCGTAATAAAAAGGAAAAGGCATTGAACGTGGATTTGTGGGAAAAATTGCTGGAGTTGTGCGATAGGCACGTAGTTAAGTTTGTATGGATTCGGGGTCACGATGGCAATCCGGAAAACGAACGTTGTGATGAACTTTCGACGTTAGCGGCAAGACAAAAAGATTTGCCCATAGATGAAGGCTATGAAAGAACATTGAATTTTCATGAATAAACTTATTTACTTATAAAGCAGCAAAGTGCGGGTATGAGATTTTGCGCTGATAACAGGCTCGAATTGCTTTTATTTCCAGTTTCATTGAAACTTAGGCAAGTTGTACATCGCTTGATGTGGTATTATGTGTTGCCTTTCAAGCAAGTTTGTTTGCTTGACTATGGGGCTAAGAGTAGTAAGATATTTTATAGAAAATTAAATATATCGCCAGGGGGTGCTCCGATAAGAATCGGGGCTGAGAAAATACTCCTAGAACTTGATCCAGGTAATGCTGGCGGAGGAATTGGCGAGCCAAAGAAGTTTAAATAGAAATTAAAGTTGCTGGTTGAAACTTTGATGCCGCCAAAAGGGCGGTTTTTTTATTGCCTCGACTCTCGCTGTTTCCCCGCCGAAATTTCACAAAATTCTTAAGGGGGTTGCGCGGTAATGAAGTTGGACGAATTAATAATAACCAAAGCTATAGTTGATAGGTATTTCAGAAAGCTGACGGAACATCTTGATCTAGATGTGGCCGTCGTAGGCGGAGGGCCATCGGGTTTGGTTGCTGCTTATAAATTGGCCAAAGCCGGCAAAAAGGTAGTCATTTACGAGCGCAGACTCAGCGTAGGAGGTGGTATGTGGGGAGGCGGAATGCTTTTTAACGAAATAGTTATACAAGAAGAGGCAAAACAAATTTTGGACGAGCTCGAGGTGAGGGCTTTTCCCTATGAAGTGGAGGGTTATTACACCGCTGATTCCGTAGAAGCGGTGAGCACTATCACCAGTAAAACCGTCAAAGCAGGAGCGGTGATATTTAACGGGATTAGCGTGGAGGACGTTGTAGTCCACGACGAAGGTCGCATACAAGGGCTTGTAGTAAATTGGACGGCCATTGAAATGTCAGGGCTCCACGTCGACCCTTTATCGGTTCGTTGTAAGTATGTTATAGACGCTACCGGGCATGATACGGAGGTTGTTAAAGTTGTGGCTCGCAAAATGCCCGGAAAATTGCTGACTGCCACCGGTAATGTGGAGGGAGAAAAATTTATGTCAGCGGACAAGGCCGAAAAATTGACCATAGAAAACACTCGCGAAGTTTTCCCCGGACTTTATGTAGCTGGGATGGCGGCTAACGCTACATTTGGGGGCCCGAGGATGGGGCCAATCTTCGGGGGGATGCTTCTTTCAGGTGTGAAAGTAGCAAGAGATATTGTGGAAAGGCTGTGAGTCGAAAAAATACTAACCGCTAAATTTGGGGCAAGTCCAAGGTGCATTTGGAGCTTGCCCTTGAATTTTTTTGCTATTAGCATGATCAACCAATTGGCAGAATTGTCATGTTGTGGTAAATTTAAATTAATAAAAGATTGCATTGGAGGTGTCAAAGATGTTGGATATCGACCAATTGCTTTCGGTGGGAACGGAAAGGGTTGTTAAAAAGACCGTAACCGTAGAGGATACCGTGGGGAACTCTTCGCTTTACCTCGAACAATTTTTATCGACTTCGGCTTGTATAAATATGATTGTGCGAATGGCTACGGAGATGGTAGATGGGGCTCTGCCTCAAGGTTTTATCTCGGTTGGTTATCACACCGAGATAACCCATGAAGAGCCCACGATGATGGGGGCAGAGGTTTCATACAAAGTTACTTTAAAAGAAATAAACGGCAATAGGTTAATCTTCGATTTTGAGATAAGTGATAAAAACGGAATCGTGTGTTACGGTAAACATGTTAGGGCCATCGTCAACTATCCGAAATTGCTTGAAAAGGCGAAAGAAAGAACGGGCGTGTAAGTTCTAAAGTCCTCCTGCGTTATTTGCGACAAATCACTTATTAGAACGAGTCAAGAGAGGTGTAAGGGGGAATTGGATTTGGCGATACCTGAGGGCGAAATCATGGTCGTTGAAGGAAAAAAATTTCGAATTGAGATGAGAAGGGACAGGTGTAAGGGGTGTGAAATATGCGTTGAATTTTGTCCCAAAAAGGTGTTTGAAGCTGATGAACTTGGCCGCCCTGTTCCTGTAAGGGTTGATGATTGCATCGGATGTGGCGCATGCGAATTGCGATGCCCTGATTTTGCCATTGAAGTTAAGTCAAAAGGAGTATCGTGACGTTGACTGGTAAAATTGGATTCATACTTGGAAACGAAGCCATCGTCGAGGGAGCGTTGGTATCGGGTGCAACGTTTTTTGCGGGTTATCCCATTACACCCTCGTCCGAGATAGCAGAAAGGGCTTCCAGGAGGCTGCCGCAAGTTGGCGGTTACTATCTTCAAATGGAAGATGAGATCGCGAGCATTGCTGCCATTATAGGTGCCTCCATAGGCGGCGCTAAGGCCTTCACGGCAACCTCCGGCCCTGGTTTCTCCTTGATGCAGGAAAATATTGGGCTAGCCGTCATGGCTGAGGTCCCTTGCGTGATAATAAATGTTCAAAGGTCGGGCCCGAGCACCGGCTTGGCCACTAAACCAGCTCAGGCAGATATCATGCAAGCTCGGTGGGGACGACATGGTGATCATTCTATAATCGCTATATCACCCTCAACGGTACAGGAATGTTTCGATCTGATAATTTTTGCATTTAATGTTGCCGAGACTTACAGATGTCCTGTGCTTTTCATGGCTGACGCAACGGTAGGGCATTTGCGTGAGGGGTGTGTTCTGCGATCCAAAGATGAAGTCGAGATCATAAACAGAAAACGTCCACCTGAAGGGTTGGATGAGTATTATCCCTACAAGGCTGACGAGGATTTAGTGCCTCCTATGGCTACTCTGGGTGGACATTATTTGGCTCGATTTCATTCTTCATCGCATAACGAAAAAGGTTTGCCCACCAGTTCTCCGGAGGAGGCTAAAGATTTAATCAAAAGGCTGTACGATAAGATAGAAAAGAATAAAGATAAAATCGTAAAATATAAGACCTTCGACGTTGATGGAAGCGACTATTTGTTAATCGCCTTTGGTGGAGCGGTTAGAGCGGCAAGACAGGCTGCTTTGGATGCCAAAAAGAGAGGACTTAAAGTGGGCGTCTTGCAACTTCAGACTGTTTGGCCCTTTCCGGCGGAATATGTCTGCGAATTAGCAAAGGATAAAAAGGGAGTTGTCGTGCCCGAGATGAACATGGGACAAATAATTGGAGAAGTCAGAAAAGCAGTTCCTGACGCAATTCCAGTAGTTGGGGCGAACCGTTATGATGGCGAACCTCTCGCTCCTTATGAAATAATGAAAGCTCTGGACGAGGTGCTATCTCTATGAGCAGGAGATCAAAAGAAGTCAGTTGGAAGGCCTTCTTGAGAGAAGAAAGCCTTCCCCATCAGTGGTGTGCCGGTTGTGGATACGGAGTTATTTTGAAGAGTATGCTTTATGCCTTCGAAAAAAGCGGCCTCGCTCCCAAAGACGTCGTGGTGGTAACTGGCATTGGTTGCTGGGGCAAAGCGGATGATTATTTGTATACTAATACAGTCCATGTAACTCATGGTAGGGCTTTACCTATAGCCACAGGCATAAAGGTGGCAAATCCATCCTTAAAGGTTTTAGCCTTGATGGGCGATGGCGATAGCGCTACGATTGGCGGGAATCATTTAATTCATTCTTCGCGCAGAAATATAGACGTGACCGCCATAATAGCAAATAATTTAAATTACGGCATGACAGGAGGCCAGTATTCCTGCACTACTCCTTTAGATTCTAGAACATCTACTTCTTGGTATGGAGATCCGGAGCCGGCACTCGACATTTGTCGTCTCACCGAAACAGCCGGAGCAAGTTTTGTTGCTAGGACTACTGTCTATCATGTGGGCACGATAGAAAGATACATTTTGATGGCGCTTTCTCATGAGGGATTCTCTTTAGTTGAGGTTATTTCCCCCTGCCCTACTTATTTTGGCAGGTATAACAAGATGCCCAAGGCACCAATCATGCTCAATTGGTTGAAGGATAAAGCGATATCAATCGAGCGCGCAAAGAACTTATCTGAGGAAGAACTCAGTGGAGCCATTGTAACTGGAGTGTTTGCGGATAAAAAAGGACATTCTTTCCTGTCTCGCTACAATGAAATTCAAGCCAGAGCAAAAAAAGACCTTGAAGGTGAGTGAATAACGATGAAGTACGAAATCATCTTTTCCGGAATTGGTGGTCAGGGCGTTATTTTAGCTGGGTCTTTGCTCGGAGAGGCTGCCGTCAGTTGCGGATTGCGAGCTGCTCAAACCCAAGCCTACGGGGTATCCGCAAGGGGGGGTTTTACCAAGACAGATGTTATCATTTCCGATGATGAAATCTTGTATCCCTATGCTTTAACCCCCGACCTCATAATCGTTTTGGCTGAGCCTGCACTTCTTCACTACCTGAATGTTTCAAATGATAATTGTAAGGTGATTTATGATTCGAGCATTATCGATGCTTCCAAATATGATCTCGATAAAAGGTATTTTGGATTGCCTATAGTTGAAATTGCAAAAGAACTGGGGTCTGCAAGAAGTGCTAATATTCTTTCTTTGGGCATAGCTGCCAGCTTCATTGTAGATATTTCCCTAGAACAACTAGATAATGTTTTAGAGAAGAGGTTCCGCGGAAAAATTTTGGAAAAAAATATTGAAATCTTACGCAAGGGAATCGAGCTGGGCAAGAGCGTAGCATTAACTCGTTAAACTGATCTTTTACGTGTCTTAGGGTCTTTAAAATGGACTACCGCTTCGACCATTGTTCCGGCGTGAGCAGTACAGTTAAAAATAGAGGGGGCTAATTAGCCCCCTCTTCGACTGGTCTCAGTCTGCGATGGTATTAGCAACAAGAACAGCCCGAAGAAGCTTTTTCTATAATGGCCTTGCAGAACTCAGGTAGGTCGTTGGGGGTTCTGCTGCTTATGAGGTTCCCGTCGACTACTACCGTCTCATCCACCCAATTAACGCCAGCGTTGACCATGTCATCTTTAATGGCTCCGACAGAAGTAGCCTTTCTTCCCTTTAGAATTCTTGCCGAAATAGGTACCCATCCTGCATGGCAAATAAAAGCGACAATTTTATTGGCATCGTTTAGCTTTTTGACTATCTCAAGTGCCTTTGGGTATCTTCTAATCTTATCGGGAGCATATCCTCCGGGTATCACGATGCCGTCGTAATCATCGGGGTTCACTTCATCGAAGGAAATCTCGCTTTTGCACGGATAGCCGTGTTTGCCTCGATATAATTTGCCCTTCTCAGGACTTGCCACTACGGTCTCTGCTCCTTCCTCGATCAATCTTATCTTTGGGTACCATAGCTCAAGGTCTTCGTAATCCTCTTCTACGAAGAAGATAAAGCGTTTCCCACTAAGTTTAGACATGCATTTCACCTCCCGGGGAAAGTTTGACAGCGTTTATTCTAGAGGGTTTGCTAGGACTTGCAAGTCCTAGCAATGTTATGTTAAAGCATTAGCCTTCCTTCCAACTCACCTCTAAGTTCATCGTATCGTTTTCTGACGAATTCCATATGGCCTCTTTCCATATTTGCGAGATCCTTAAACATGAGTTTAGTTTCTTCTGGTTCTACCTTATCGGCCAATTTTTCGTAAAATTCCGCAGCCCTGAGTTCGGAAAGATAAGCGGTAGATATTAATCTGAGGAGGGAATAATAATCCTTAAATTCGTCGGCCTGAACGCAAAGCGCTGGATCCACGACCACATTTGGATCAGGCGTGAAGGGTTCGCCAAAAAGCTCTTCGTAATATTTAGATAAAGTGTCTTTGTGCGTTTCTTCCCAGTCTGCCAATTCTGAGATTTCCTTTTTTAGAGCCGGCGTTCTGGCGTTTTGTGCCCAGGTTTTGTAAAATTCGTGCGCCTGAATCTCAGCGTGTATAGCATAAGCAAGTGCACTTTTCATATCGAATCCACATTCTGCCATTTCATGCTCGCCTCCTTGTAAATGATTAAACATTATTGAAACGTTTTTATAATAGCATATCACGCCAAATCAGATCAATGATAATTTAGAACACTTTGGCCATGGACGAGCCTATGATATAATGGAACCACAGTAGACGGGCGATCATTGTATGCATCTTAGCATGAAGGGAGGATTTCGATCATGAACATCGACATGAAAACAGAGCGCCTGGGCACAGAACCCGTAAGCAAGCTGCTTTTATACTTTTCGCTGCCAGCTATAGCTGGATTGTTTGCAAACGCTCTCTATAACATTGTTGATAGGATATTTGTCGGACAAAACGTTGGACAAGCAGGACTTGCTGCTGTTACGGTTGCTTTTCCACTTTTTGAGATAGGTATTGCGCTGTGTGTTTTAGTGGGTGTTGGTGCCGCATCCATTGCCTCCAGAAGCCTTGGAGCGGGTAAGAAAAAGAGGGCCGAACTTGTCCTGGGTAATGCCTTAACTCTATCTATTATCTTTGCATTACTTGTTTGCATTGTCATGTTGTTTTCTCTTGATTCTGCATTGAAGTTTTTTGGAGCAAGCGAAGCGATACTTAAACCTGCACGCGACTATATGATTATAGCGTTGATCGGTATGCCCTTTTTTATGATCTCCTTTGTGCTTAATTCTTTGATCAGGGTAGAAGGATCACCCAAATGGGCCATGGGCACTCTTGTCATTGGGACGGGAGCCAATATTTTCTTGGACTGGCTCTTCATTTGCGTGTTTGATTGGGGTGTAAAGGGGGCTGCTTGGGGAACGACCCTTTCTGAACTCTTATCGTGCCTTTGGGTTGCATTGTATTATTTAAAACATAGTGTGCTGAGATTCAGATACGGAAACTTGAAGCCAAGAAAGCTCCTTATAGTTAATATGCTAGCTATAGGAGTAACTCCCTGCATAACTTCTCTATCCTTTGCCGTGCTATTAGTTCTTTTAAATCAAGGGGCTTTAAAATTAGGCGGTGATATGGCCGTTTCTTCGGTAGGAATATTTCTTGCTTTGGACAGTTTGTTCTTTCTGCCGGCACTGGGAATTAGCGAAGCAGCACAACCAATTATTGGGTACAATTATGGGGCAGGCCTTTACCATCGCGTCAGAAAGACCATAATATTGGCCCTTTTTGCATGTTTGCTCGTGTTTTCTTTTTCCTGGGTTTCAACTCAACTTTTCGCGCGGCGGATCGTCCAAATTTTCTGTGATGATCACCAGGCTTTGATCGAGATGACAACGCGTGCCTTGAAAATTGGATATGCTTTACTGCCAGCAGCTTCCATATTTGTGGTGACTTCCTATACGTTGCAAACCTTAGGCAGAGCAAGAGAAGCATTATTTATTCAACTAGTACGCCAACTTGGCGTCTGCTATCCGGCAATTTTGTTGATGCCTCGTATATTTGGTTTGGACGGAATATGGATGGCTTTTCCAGCCACAGACTTGGGAGGTTCGGTTTTGGCTTTCTTTGCACTTCAGCGCGAACTAAAAAAACTTAAGAAAAATGAAGGAATGGCAAATCCACTGCTAAAGGTTGCCTCAAATAGATCAAGCAGTTGTCGTTAGTTCAACTCATCTGCAAGTGAAGCTGCTCCAAGCATGGCAGCATCGTTGCCCAGAAGGCTAATTTTTAGGTTAAAGATATCCCTGAAGTGAGGAACTAAATATTTGAGCGCCATGGGTTCTAGGATTGAAAGCAGCCCCTCGGCCCTGCTAAATCCGCCACCTAATATGATCATCTCGGGATCAAAAAGATGCGTTATGGAAGCGATCGCCTTGGCCATCGTTTGAAGTGAAGGCATTATTATCTCTGCGATGGCAGGTTCGTCTTTACGCGCCCATAGAATCTTCATGTCCTCAGGCAAGCCAATTTGCCCCGCTTTTCTTTCCATTGCGTCGGTCCCACTTATAGCTTCAAGGTGACCGTAGCATCCGCATCCGCAGAGTTCGGTTTCGCCTAGGGCCATATGGCCCGGTTCTCCTGCGAATCCATGAGCGCCTTTAAACAATCTTCCGTCTACAACGATGCCGCCACCTATTCCTGTTCCGAGAGTTAAGACGACGAAATCCTTAAGACCCTTGGCCAGTCCAGCTAATTGTTCGCCTAGGGCATAACAGTTCGCATCGTTTTCGATCATTACCTTTCTTTTTAGTCTATCCTCGAGCAAGGTTTTGAGGGGGAGACCCTTCCAGTCCGGAAAGTTGGGCGAAAGTACGAGATGCTCTCTTTGCAAATCTAGAAATCCCGGCATTCCGATTCCGACGGATAAGGTGTAACCTGGTGGCTCAAGCTCTCCTGCGATTCTTTTAAGTTGCTCAGTCACACCCTCGATAGTCCTTCCCTCAGAGGTCGGTTCTTCCCATCTTCGCAGAAATTTATACTCTTCTATGAGAGCTGCTTTAATATAATGTCCTCCTATGTCTATTCCTATCGAGAGCTTGCTCATATTATCTCCTTTTATTGTTAAATATTGTTTAACAATGCTTAACAACTAAAAATAAAAAATGGCGGAGGACGAGGGATTCGAACCCCCGGTGCCTTTCGGCACAAGTGATTTCAAGTCACCCGCCTTCGACCACTCGGCCAGTCCTCCGTACGAAACATTATAACAACTACTTTAATTTTAGTGAAGGCAGGAAAGCGCCACTTCCAGATTTCCATGTTAACATTTTTTGGTGGGGCAATTCTTTGGGTTAAAGATGGCCCTGGGATTTTCTAAGAATAAACCGTAAAATGATTTTAAAGGCGTTACAGATGAAGAGGTGAGATAAATCATGAAAGAAAAAAGATTCCTATACGTTGCCTTTTTTCTTTTGGTGGCCACATCAACTTGTCTTGTATTTGCAGGTTCCTCTTTTTCTGAAGTGCACGAAACTAAAATTGCCTTGATTACGTCTTCGTTTTGGTATGATAATGAAGAAAAAGTTTTGGAGTTGAAGGCCACCATAAAAAATGTTACTTCGAAAGAAATAGCAGGCCCCGGAATAGTTGTTAGCATCTACAGCATCGATAATAAGTTAGCTGCGCAGCGAACCTTTAGGGCAAAAAGAGTTTCGCTATTACCCGGAGAAGAAGCGGAGATCAAAGCAGCGATTTACATGGAGGGACCTTTTTGTGACATTCGCTTCACTGCTATAGAGGGCTTATGCGGCACTTGAATGTGAGAAGGGGCACTGTAAGTGCTCATATCGTCGAGGATTTAAAGAGGAGTGAAAGAAATGGTGTGGGAAAGAATAGTAAAAGAATACGTATGTTCCCCTTCCAAGGTGGCCGTTCTTGGCGCAACCATCGAAAGGGGAAGGCCCGTTTCAATGGTGATGCGCTACCTTAAGTCACAAGGCTTTTCACTCTATCCTGTAAATCCCAAGTATAGGGGTCTTAAAATATTAGGATTAAGTTTTTATGCCTCGGTACGAGACATTCCTGAGAATGTAGATATATTATCTTTATTCATAGGTCCCAAAAATCAAGCATTTCTGTTAGATGAATTAAAGAGCCTTTCTTACAAGCCAATAGTATGGATGCAACCGGGGGCTGAAAACCAGGAACTTGAAGAAGAATTAAAAAATTTGGATTATACTGTCGTCAGTGGACAGTGCATAATGGCAGTGCATAAGGCGCGTTGCTCACGTCTTGACACTTAAGATGACAAGTGAGGTGGGATAAAATATTTCTTGGCAAACCCTTGTGGAATTATTATTGATAGATATGTTATGATGAATTTGTTCAACTTTTATCATGCGTAAATCACACTTTTCATGAGGAGATGAAGCAGATGCCCTTAAGCGCCTCCTTTGTTTTAAGAGTGCCATACGGTGCTACAGATCAAATGGGTGTTGTCTATTATGCTAATTACCTGAACTGGTTTGAAATGGGGCGAACGGAATTTTGCAGAAAATATGGCATGCCCTACGTCAATTGGGAAGAAAAAGGTGTCTTTATGCCAGTTGTAGAGGTGAGATGTAGATATAAACACCCCGCTCGATACGATGACCTCATCAGAATAGATACCTACTTGAAAGAAGTAAAACCTTATAGTCTTTCCTTTGAATTTAAAGTTTATCGTGATTCCGATGATATGTTTTTAGCGGAAGGATTTACTAAGCACGGCTTTTGCGACAAAAGAGGAAAGTTGTTAAAAAAA
Source organism: Acetomicrobium mobile (assembly GCF_937920065.1). Classification (NCBI taxonomy): domain Bacteria; kingdom Thermotogati; phylum Synergistota; class Synergistia; order Synergistales; family Acetomicrobiaceae; genus Acetomicrobium; species Acetomicrobium mobile. The sequence goes on along the minus strand of NZ_CALETC010000097.1, from coordinate 4,991 downwards.
CCAAAACCCTTCTACGACAAGTTGATATGTTTATTGCAACAATAAAATGGAAAATGGCGAGAGAGGTGAATATTAGTGGCGATTGAAAAGGCTGTTCTTCTTGGTAATGAAGCTATTGCCAGAAGTGTTGTGGAAGCGGGCTGTGAAGTAGCTTGTGCCTATCCGGGCACACCTTCGTCCGAGATCTTGCCGGCCATAGCCAAGTTCGCCGATTCGCTCGGCATTAAAATGGCTGTGGAATGGGCTACGAACGAAAAGGTGGCATTTGAGGTTGCAGCAGCAGCCTCTTTTACGGGTAAAAGATCCTGTGTTGCCATGAAACACGTTGGTCTTAATGTCGCAGCAGATCCTTTTACGAGTTTGGCTCACTTTGACATTGAGGGCGGTCTGTTGTTGATCGTCGCAGATGACCCCGGCCATCACAGCTCTCAAACGGAGCAAGATAGCAGGTTATTTGGTTTATTTGCAAAAATTCCCGTCTTTGATCCCTCTTCTGCCAGAGAAGCAATGGAAATGGTAAAAGATGCTTACGAATTATCCGAAAAGTATCATATCCTTGTAATGTTACGTCCGACAGTTCGCGTGGATCATTGCAGACAAGATGTGGAGTACAGCGAACCGATAAAATTAGAAAGGTCTGCTAAGTTCGCCAAGGATCCCAAGCGCTGGAATTGTCTTCCTGCAAACGTAAAAATAAACCACCCTAGACTAAACCAAAAGATGGATGCTATTAGGCAGGATTTTACTGAAAGTTTTTCGAAGTACAACTACGAGGTGCCGGCGCAAGAAGAGGCCAAACTTGGCATTATAGCTGGGGGTATATCCTTTGCGGTGGTCATGGACTTGCTGTCCAAAATGGGAAGAAAGGACATCTCCGTCTTGAAAATAGGAACCCCCCATCCATTGCCAGTTGACCTTGTGACTGATTTTATCGCTCGACATAAAAACGTTTTGATACTAGAGGAAACCTATCCTGTAATAGAACTTCAGGTTCCCGATCGAACGAATGTCAAGGGGCGATGGAATGGATATGTGCCGCGAGCTGGCGAACTGGTACCCGAGGTGGTTGAAGAGATAATTCATAAAGCCCTGGGAGAAGATTTCTCTCGCCCGGTGGATGAGGATTTAAAGAAGGCAATCGAAGAGTTGAAAATAACGCCCAAACCACCTATGCTTTGCCCAGGATGTCCACACAGGGCTAGCCTTTTTGCCATACGGAAAGCTTTCCCGGACGGGATATATCCTTCTGACATCGGATGTTACACTTTGGGCGTAAATCAAAAGGCCATAGATTCCTCAATTTGCATGGGTGCTTCCGTCACTCAGTCCTCTGGCTTTTATCTTGCCCATAAGATCGATAGCAAACTACGTCCCATTATAGCTACTATAGGGGACTCGACATTTTTCCACATGGGTTTGCCGGGGCTTGTCAACGCAGTTTATAACAAGCACGCCTTCGTCTTGGCCATTTTGGATAACAGGATTACCGCCATGACGGGCGGACAGCCTCATCCGGGTACAGGCGAAAAATTAAGAAAGGGCGAAACCGGCAGAGTTGTTCCCATAGAAGGAACTGTTAGGGGATGCGGTGTAAAGTTTGTGCGCACCGTTGAGTCCTACGATATAGACAAGAACGTGGAAATTTTGAAAGAAGCCTGGGAATATGCCAAGGATCACGAAGAGCCTGCCGTGGTTATCTTTACTCACCCCTGCATGTTGCTTAGACAAGAGCAGCCACAAATTCCCGTACATGTTAATGATGATACATGTATAGGTTGTAAATTTTGTATCAACTTCTTCAACTGTCCTGGCTTAGCCTTCGATGAGGGCTCAAAGAAGGCATTTATAGACGAGCGATTTTGCATTAAGTGTGGCGTGTGCACGAATGTATGCCCTCACGGGGCTATTGAGGTCATATCGGAGGAGGGAAGATAATGCAATACATCATCGTTGGTCTTGGAGGGCAGGGGATACTTTTCACCAGCCGTGTGCTTGGGAAAATAGCGCTGAAGCGGGGCGAAAATACAATAGGCAGTGAAGAGCACGGGATGGCTCAAAGAGGCGGTTCCGTAATAAGCCACTTCAAAATAGGGCCCTACAAATCTCCCCTTATAAGCGTAGGAGATGCTGACGTCCTACTGGCCTTCGATCAGAACGAAGGCATAAGGAATTTGCACTTTCTAAATGATGGCGGCCATAGCGTTATAAATGTGCATAAACGTGAAGCCTTTCAAAACGAAAACTTAAAAAAGTATTTGACTAAGAGAAATATTTCTACATTTTTACTAAATGGATATGAGATATTAGACAAACATATGGGTGGTAATTATTTGTTCTTGAACGTATTGATACTTGGTGCGATGTCCGCTTTGGGCATTGGCGGGATCTGCTTTGAGGAGATTGAGGAGGCTGTTTCAAGCTTGAGCCCTGTGAAGTTCAGAGAAGATAACCTAAGAGCGCTTGAGCTAGGCAGAAGTGTAGCTCATGGGTCATGAGAACCTGGATTTAAATAAGGTCCTCTCCGGGCCGGAGAGGACCTTATTTATGTTGTCAAGAAGGGGATTGACGCTTGTAGAACTTTTGATAGTAATTTTCATCTTTATGGGAAGTGCGGGTTGTTTTGTTCTTGCCGGACGGTCACTAAGAGATTTGCTAGCTGTTATCGAACTAACGAAAGCTCGAACTTGGCTTCAGGGAACCTTCATCGAGGCAACACAAACCGGTAGACCTTTTATGTTAAAATACACGACTCGCTCTGTCTCTACTAGTAAATTACAAGTACAGTGGCTCGATACGCTTGAAGAAGAAATCTTTGACTCAGCCCACATGTGCTATTTTAGAGGTATGAGCGCTACGGAGAGCTCTTCGATTTATTCTCCGCAATGGTATACACTTACACCCGGACTGACCTTGAAAGTAACAACGGGGCCAAAAAGCAATTCCAGGCTGCTCGGTTATATAGTAATATCTCCTTATTGTCGTATAACGATTAGAGGACATCTTTAGGGAAAAATGAATATTTTCCCTTGATTTTATAAGCCAAATGGGGTTATAAAGACATGCATATGTTAAAGTCTGAGCAATCTGCTCGCAGGGGGAGTTCTATTAAGATGAAACCATGGTGGAGAGAACTGATCGAAACATTAATCTGGGCTTTGATTTTGGCGCTAATTTTAAGAACCTTTGTAGTTCAAGCCTTTTGGATACCAAGCGGTTCCATGATACCCACCCTTATGCCTGGTGATAGAGTGCTGGTGGCTAAGTTCTGGTATCATTTTACAGAACCGAAAAGAGGACAAATTGTCGTCTTTAAATACCCATTGGATCCCACGCGTGATTTTGTTAAGCGTTTAATTGCCCTGCCTGGCGATGCTGTGGAGATTAAAAATGGAGTGGTTTATATAGATGATGTGCCCTTGGAGGAGCCTTACGTGAAAAATAGGGATTTTTTCAGCATGGAAAAAATTACAGTCCCAAATGGACAGTATTTTGTCATGGGTGATAATCGTCCTAATTCTCAGGACAGCCGTTTTTGGGGTTTTGTACCAAAAAACTATTTGCGCGGGCCGGCTTTTTTCCGCTACTGGCCTTTGAGCAGATTAGGAGTGCCCAAGTAATGACCAGGACAGTTTGGTATCCGGGCCACATGGAAAAAGGAAAAAGACAACTTAAGGAAATGGCCTCGCAGGTGGACGTCTTCATAGAAGTGAGGGATGCCCGAGCCCCAAAATCGACGTCTTCGCCCTTTGTGCAAGAGCTTGCCAAATTGAAACCGGTTTGCGTGGTCTTAAGTAAACGGGATCTAGCGGAAGAAGACAAGACAAGGCTTTGGATAAAGGAGCTTGCTTCCTCAGACACTCCTGCCTTTGCACTGAACCTTAAAAGGGGAGTCTCAAGGGAATTGCGAAGGAAGTTGTTCGAAGTTTGTGAGGGCAAACCTCGATGGAGGGAACTAAGGGTTGCCATAGTTGGGATACCAAACGTAGGCAAGTCCATGTTGCTAAATGCTTTAATAGGCAAAAAGACCTCTAAAGTAGGAGGACTCCCTGGCATTACCAGGGGAGTCTCCTGGCATAAAGCTGGCAGATTGCTTGTTGTCGATTCTCCAGGCATTTTAGACCCCAAGACTGATAGAGAGACCCGTGCGATGCTTGCGTGGCTTGGGTGTATTAGGATAAGTGTTGTAGGAGATTATGAGAGTTTGGCCTTGGAGTTTCTGAAATTCATGCAATCATCGAGTTTTATCTCCAGAATACTGGAAAATTTCTCGATAACTCCAGCCGACGAAATAGCAGTTGAAGAATATCTGAAAGCCATAGGTCGAAAAATAGGTGCCCTTCTTCCAGGTGGCGAAGTAGATATATCGAGAGCGGGTAAATTTTTACTTGAAAACTTTGCCACCGGAAAGCTAGGTGCTTTTACCCTGGAGTTGCCTTGATATGATAGTAGTAGGCGTTGATGAAGCTGGCAGAGGTCCTTTAGCAGGTCCGGTGGTAGCAGCAGCTGTAGCTGTGTGCAAAGAGGATATTTACACGTTAAAGTCGCTCGGCGTGGCTGATTCAAAGGCACTATCTCCTAGGAAGCGGGAAGAAATATTTGCCCTCATAACGCAACGAGGTTTTATTTATAAAGTTCAAGCTGCAAGTCCATTGCGTATCGATAAAGAGAATATCCTGCAGGCTACCTTATGGGCCATGAAGCGTGCCGTTTGTTCGCTTCCCGTGACGCCAGATTTGGTCATAGTCGATGGCAATTTCGCTATACCTGATCTACCCTATCTTCAAAGGGCTATTCCAAAGGCGGACAGAAATATTTCGATTGTCGGTGCGGCATCCATAATTGCTAAGGTGATAAGAGACAGGGTGATGATTGCTTACGATAAATTGTATCCCGGGTACGGCTTTGCATCCAATAAGGGCTACCCGACAAAAGAACATAAGAGGGCATTAACTTTAAAGGGCATCTCACCCATTCACAGAAAAACTTTTAAG
>NZ_CALETC010000096.1:0-2577 GCF_937920065.1 Acetomicrobium mobile | reverse complement strand
CTCCAAAACCTTTTAATCTATTTTACCCTACATTCATGTCTCTTACAAGCCAACTCGCCCATGCGCGAACATTTAACGAGGGATGATCTTCGGCAAGTTCTCTTACTTTTCCCTGCAAACAACATAAATATCTGTTCCCCTTTAATTTCTTGAGTAAAGGTATCAACACCTCCTCGTCCTTCACTTTAATGAGGGATAACACAACCGTCAAAGGAACTTCATCAATCGATGGTAACATGGATAGGGCAAGCGAAACAACTCGACTTGAAGGATGGGATAAAAGAGGCATCAATGCCTTCACGCTCCAACCTGCCTGCTTACCCCAATATAAAAGTTTAATACACGCTCTCTCACCGAGATTTTTAACGCTAGTTGAGACCAGTGGGATTATCTTTTTTTGGCAATGCCGAGGAGCTTTGCTCAGAAAATCAAGCATGACATCGAGCATAGCATCATCAAATAGGATCTTTGGTATCGTTTTCATCAGTTCATCCATGTAACTTTCTTCCCATTCCAACCTTCTTAAGTGATCAGCTGCTATAAACCTCACCTCGGGATGTCTGCTTTGTAAGCGTAAAAGAATATCAGATAATTTTATTTTACAGTCATCACCCACTGTTTTTACAAGCGCCGATAGATATTCTTGGGCTTCCTTTAGTATGTTTTCTATCTCTTTTTTTATCAAAAGATCTTTTGTATCACCACTAGTTTTAGTATGACTTTTTGCGGGACTCTTAACTGCCGATTTATTGAGCAAGGCATTTTTCAAAGCAAGATAAGCCTCATTAATCTGTTGAAATTGAAAAGAGTATTCCTCCCCTGCAATATCGGGATGGCACAGAAGCGCTTTCTTGCGGAACGCTTTTTTAACGTCAGCAAAGCAAACGCCGGGTTGTAAATCTAAAAGCTTATAGCTCATTTCAAGCGACTTCACTTATTTTTCACCACCTGGGCAATCCTGTTTACGGTTGATTCCAAAACCGCCAAGGCATCTTGCCACAGGTCTTCTTCCGCACTTTGGAGACATCTAACGCTGTTAAAAAGTTCGGTTATTTTCTTTTCCAAAGGGGGATCGAAGAGATATGAGAAGAGAGCCAACTTTCTCTCGAGTTCCTCAATTTTATGCTTTCGCTCTTTGAAATAATAATCGCGGGAAGGAAAATTGGGAATTTCGACATCCTGGCTTAGATACAAATTCCCTTTTTCATTCGCCACATCGATTCTTAAAAGCCCACTACCATCAACAAGGAAAATCACTTTCACCACATCCCCTGATCTTGTCCCTTTGATAACTAAAGTAGACAGTGTTTCTACTCTTGATCCAGACTCATCGCTTTTGAGCTGCAAAACCTTCGCTTCAACCGAGCCCGACCCAACCACCATAAACCGCTTTGCCAACTTAATGGGCAGCGGCGTGCCCTTCGAAGCGATCACAGAAATCCCGCCATCGGTCGTGCTAATGGCTAAATCACAGGACAATACATCTATAAAAAGCTTTCCTCGCTTCCCGGCTAAGACAGCAGCTCCCACAGCGATGGCCTCATCGGGACAAATTTGCACTTTTTCCGGTTCAGCTATTGCTTCAGCCAACAACCGACGCACTAATGGCATCCGCGCAGAACCTCCTGCCAAAAGAAGTATCTGGCAATTATATCTATCCCATATCCTTTTTGCCAGATCTAAAACAGGCAAGATAAATGCAGCGATCAAGCTTTCTATTTCTTCACGATATATTGCTAATGGTTTGTTTCTATGGAGAATAAACCCGCAAGCCCTTGGCCACCAATTCACCACATTTGTAAAGGACAATGATTCCTTGATCGCTTCAGCCTCCATTAAGAGTAAAGGCCATCTTGGATCCTCACTAGGATCTCCTCTTTCTCCCATTAATTTCCATATATGAAGAGCTATTTCTTTATCTAGATCCATACCTCCAAACTTGGTCGATCCGATACTTTCAAGCACATGACAAAGATCGCTTTTCTTTTCAACGGCCGATATATCAACAGCGCCGGCACCGAAATCAAACACCAGCACGTTTCCTTCTAGGCTCACCGCCATAGCGGCAGCCGTGGGTTCATTTATCAATTTGACACCACGAAATCCAGCTTTTTGGGCTGCACTTTTTACCATATCCCTTTGTTTGAAATCAAAGCAGGAAGGAACAGCGATAAAGCATTCCCTTACAACTGCTTGCAAATAGGCCTCAGCATCTTCTCTTAGGTAAAGCAAAAGAACCTGAAGAAGTTCCTCGGCTACAAAGGTCCTGCCCCCAAGTCGTAGCTTTTGCGAAGCACCGATATGACGCTTTACGCTTACGCAAGAGCCACCAGGGTAAGTAAAAACTGCAGGAAGGGCATCTTCCGCCGCACATAATCTACCGTGACGATAGCCAACGAAGGAAGAAGTTTTCTCATTTCCCCATCGATTCTTGATGACCCTTGGTCCTATATGGTCATCGATAATGGCCAGGATTGAATGTCGCGTACCCACATCGATTCCCACGGGGATACTCTCCATGTAGGGTCAACTCCTCTTTCCAACAGTCACGTTTCGCTATGTAGTTGAGCTTTCTGG
>NZ_CALETC010000095.1:0-34879 GCF_937920065.1 Acetomicrobium mobile | reverse complement strand
CACGAGATGCGTAAGACGTCCTCTCGTATAAGACCTCTCCAAAGCCATACTCGCCTTCTTCTATCGTCTCCGTTATCCCGAATAGCAAGGAAGGATACTCGGCTACGAACTTCGGTTCGTCAGGTGTAGCAATAAAACCGCCCAAACCACCGCCGTAGCTCATGGGTATCCCCAGAGGCTGCACATCGCCACAAGCAAAATCTGCACCATAACGAGCAGGTGGTTTTAACACGCCAAGAGAAATTGGATCAACGCCTACCGATAGCAATGCGCCCTTTGAATGAAGCAGATCTGCTATCTCTTGTCCGTCCTTTTCTATAACACCGAAAAAGTTAGGATTTTCCATATAAAGGACACAAACATCTTCGGAAAGTTTGTCTTTTAAGTCATTTAAATCAAGCAATCCGCTTTTCGGATCGTAGTTAACAAGCTCTATGTCGGGGGTCGCAGAGCATGCGTAATCTTTGATGCAGGATAATCTCTCGGGGCTTATGGATTTAGCCACCAATGCCTTGCTCCTTCCAGTCATGCGTGACGCCATCCTCACCGTAGTGGCACAGGCCATAGCCCAATCGTAAGTCGGGGTGTTTACCATATCCATATCCACAAGTTCCCCTATACAACTTGCATACTCAAATTGAGCCTGAAATTTACCGTGATCGGCAAAAGCCTCTCCCACATAGGCAGACAAAAACTCATCCCTTTCCATTATGGTCTTACATACCGCAGGAACGTAGTGCTGCCAACAACCTCCGCCCAGGTAGTTTTTGTATTCCTCGCAATTTTTGTTCTTGGAAAGAAGCTCTGTGACATGCTTTTTAAGTTCGTATTCTGAAAGAATCGCTTTAGGAATGTTGAGCGGCCTTCTGAGCCGTAAATGTTCCGGAATTTGACCAAAGATATCTTCTGCACTTTCGATCCCTATTTCTTTTAATAATTCTTCTTTGATCTCCGGAACGGAATTGGGGATGTAGGGATGAGCAACTCTTTTTTCCTTTTCTTCCATGACACTATCCCTCCCAATTTAATTAATTTTTATGACGCTTTCACCTAATCATCGCACGTCATTGCATCACCTCTCTCTTCAGTAACCAAGCTTAAATACATCTCTTTCTCCTTTAACAAAATACCGTATTTGATTAAATATCCGATGGATTGCCTTATTTCTTCTTCAGATTTAACAATTTCCATTTCTTTTAGCCTTTGGGGGATCTCCTGCATGGTCACGGGCTTACTGGAAGCTTTGCAAACCGCCATAGTCAAAGGATCAAGCCTTATGTGCCACTCGTCGATGCCGGATCTTTTGTCTATTACCAGGTCTTGACTGTAATACAAAGCGCTTTTGGGGTAAATTTCTTTCCAAAAAAATATATTTTCTTGAAGTTGACGTGTGTAATCTTTGACGTTTTGTGGGGATTGAAATTTGAAGGTAAAAAATGAGGCAAAATTGTCTACGACTTCCTCGTTAAAGGGGTAAACAAATCGGTAAGAGGGGTAGGGTTTTATTTCTCTTATGCCGTGTTCGTAGGGATTTTCAAAGCATGGGCTGAAGCGATCAAGTCTAAAGGGTCCTGCGTAATTGGGTGGGTGTAAGTGAGTAAGCAAGGGTATCAGGTTTGCCATGTTCTTATACGAGCTTTCCGGTTCCTTTGGGAAACCCCACAAGAAGTTCCATATTGGCTCTATTCCTGCTTCGCGACAATTTTTGAGAAATGTTATATTCTGAAGCCCATTAACGCCTTTGCCTATTATGGAAAGTACCTTTGAACTGAGTGATTCAATGCCAACCTCGAGCCTCTTTAGCCCGCAGACCGCCAATTTCTTGAGCATTTTCACATTTATATCAGGTCTAACTTGAAGGTAAACTATTTCAGGTTTTCTCTGTAGAGTAGAAAGCGCCTCAATTAACGCTTCAAGCGCTCCTTCATCAACTGATTCATCGCTAGCAGATAAAGCAAAGGCTGGATATTCATTCACAATTTTTCTTAATTCCGTGACTATTCGTTCATGGTTTTTCTTTCTAAAGATGAGAGTTTCGCTCGATTGACCGCAAAATATGCATCTTTTTTTCTGTCCCCAATAACACCCCCTGGACATCTCGAAGAACACTCTCGGTTTTTCTTTGTGCATAAATTTTCTTTCGGCATAAAGCTGGGCGAAATCATCGTAATCAGGAGTAGGTACCAGGTTTAAATCCATCTCTAACGTTTTGCTGCAAAGGGCAAAAGGATTTACATCATCGCTTTTTAGATCCTTGCGAAAGATCATCCCGGGTATATTGGACAAGACATCTATGGTCTGATCGTCTGTGCAGGCACAAACCAGCTTTTTGAACGAACTGTCTCCTTCGCCCAAGCACACGCAATCAATAAAAGTATGATGTGTCATTAACTCCATGCCCATCGGGCCTTTGCAATTGGCCCCGCCAAAGGCTACTAAAACATGTGGGAGAACTTTTTTAAGTCTTTTAGCCAACGCCAAGCTTGATGTCTGCTGGTGAAACATGCTGGTAAAGGCCACTATTTTAGGATTTGCCTTAGCAATGATGCGTGAGCATTCTTCTAAAAATTGATCAGTCATTTTTTGAACTTCGAGAAGTTCATTGTAAAAGGCGTAATCCACCAATTTTTTGTCGTAAGGTGCCTCGTGTTCCTTTAAATTTCCATTAAGCACTTTATCCACGTATTCCTCGAAGGGAGGAATCTGATCGCCATAAAGGGTTTGAGCAAATAACCTGTCACCCAACAAATCTACTATGTGCCACGTAGCTATTCTATCATAAAGATCCGCGCCTATTTTTTCCGCGAAATACACGTTAAAATCAAAAACCTTAACTTTGAACTTATCTTTTATTGAACTTTTCAAAAGACCAAGGGCAAAGGAAGGCTGTCTGAAGCTGGCAAAGGGCATATTGATCAATGCTACATCAATGGTTCCATCGTACGAAATCATTTTACATAGTAAGGGGGATATTTCGCCCTTTCCCCTCCAATTAACTTAGGTCTCGTGCGAGCCATGACCAAATTTGCAGCTCCTACCTTCTTGACTTCGCATCTAACTGGTACGGCGACTCTTTTTAAATGCATTCCAATCATAGTATCCCCTATGTCCACTCCTGCATGACCTTGTATGCTTTCAACTACTACCGGCTTTGCAAACTCTTCGTAAGCCAACACCGCGAGGGCACCACCAGCCTCGAGATGTGGCAAAACGGTCACAACCTCCAGGTGATATTTCATTGCGCAATCCTCTTCTACCACGAGAGCTCTATTTAAATGTTCGCAACATTGCACTGCAAGGAATAAGCCTGACTTTTCGACCAATGGTTCTATGCCTTCCATTATCGCCTTAGCTACCTCTAGATTGGAGGCAGATCCTATCTTCTTCCCCAAGACCTCGCTCGTACTGCATCCAACTACTAATATGTTTTCTGGTTTGAGTTCAGCTATAGATAGCAATTCTGACAATGCCTTATGGACGGATGACGTGAGCTCGCCAAATTCCACGTCAAATACCTCCCTTAAAATAAAACAATTTTAGACCGATACCTTCATAATCCGCTGCTCAAGGTAACCCGTGACAACCCTCACGTAGCCACAGAGGGCCTGATCTAATTCCTCATCGCCCGTATCCACCAAGAGGGGATTATGGCCCAAAGCTGATACTTTGTTACGTGTAGCAACTACTATGATGTTTTCAAGGCCAACCTTTCTTATGACTTTCGGGCTTATCTGTTGATTGCCCCTTCCAAATATATAACCTTGACCGCCTATTATGGTAACCACTATAAAGGCCTTCTTGGCATCGGATAAAATTTCAAGCAACTTCTTTTCATCGGCGTCAAGTGCAATAATTTTTTTGTCTTGGCTGACGTCCACTCCAAGCAGTGTGTATTCATCTCCTAATTTCTGTTTTATTGCCCTAGTCGTAGTGCCGGGCCCTATGATATAAATTGCATCTTTATTTTCGTCCATGTGGTCTAAGATATAGTAAGATATCCCTTCCAAATCTACCGTATCGGAGGCGGCTTGACCCGCCTTTTTGCTTTGAACGAAAGTTCTTTCGTGAGGAATTAACAAATACCCATAAAGCGCCGCGCTTACCCATCCTTGGCGAAAGGCTTCTTCATCGATATCCATGACCTCAGCTTCCTTCATGTCTCTTACTTTTCCCTGCATAAAAAGGAGGGCAAGTTCTCCCGCCCTCCTTGGATTTATGGCAAATACGCCAGAATGAATTTTGACGCCCGCTGGAATTCCCAATACTGGTTGTTGCCTATCCTTCAACGCCAAATACACATCCCTTGCCGTCCCATCCCCACCCGCAAATAGTAATAACTTTACACCAAAATCAGCGATATCCTTGGCTGCCCTCCTCGTATCCTCAGACGTTGTGTTGCCTGGAATAATGCTACCAATCACGATTGGCTCGAAGCCGGCTTCACGAGCCTCCAACTCTCCCATTTCACCCGGATAAGTCACTATTTCGATCTCGTCTTTGGCAGGCAAAAGTCGCTTCAGGGCCTCGACCGCTTTTTTGGGAGCTTCCGGAACAGCGCCTTTTTCCCTGCATATCCTCAAGATTTCCTCTCCATCAGTACCTTTTAATCCCACCCTACCACCCATACCTGCGATAGGATTAACTATTAGTCCAAGCCGATTGCAAGCCATTCTTAAACCTCCTCGTAGAGTCGCCACAAATATCAATTCGTTGAGCGAAAAAACCATACATATATAATTAAACTAGCTATTTAATTAACAGCTATTATCAATTATACGACACAAAACTTCTTGTGACATCACGCAATCGTTTCATCCTAATTTAAAGGGATTTAAATAGGCAGGGGAGTAGACACCTCGATGCGTAGAAGATAATATTTCAATAAAAGAACAGGACATGGACATTGAATGAGGATATGGCAGTGTGGGGGTCAGAGCAATCGCGTCAAAGGGAGCCACGCGAAAGCATTCCCATTTCGTGCGAAGAATAAGGAATCAGTGCAATAGTACCTGAAAGGAGCGATGTACAGTGGCACGTTTGCTAGAAGGTAAATTTGCAATAATTACTGGGGGCAGTAAAGGCATTGGCAAAGGTATCGCAGAGGCATTTTTAAAACACGGGGCTACAGTTGTCATCGCATCAAGAAAGGAACAAGATCTCCAAAAAACAGTCGAAGAACTATCAAGTTTTGGTCAAATTTCTTACGTAGTGGCCGACGTAAGCAAGACGGAAGATATTCAGCGTATGGTTAGCGCGACTATGGAAAGGCATGGGCGAATCGATGTTTTATGCAGTAACGTTGGTATATATCCTATGTCTTTAATAGAAGATATGACGGAGGAAGAGTGGAACTATATTAACACTATAAATGTAAAAGGGATGTTTTTAAGCATCAAAGAATGCATCCCTCATATGAAAAAACAGGGAGGCGGAAGTATCGTCATAACTTCCTCGATTACAGGTCCCATTACCGGATTTGCTGGTTGGAGCCACTATGGTGCCACAAAGGCAGCTCAGCTTGGATTTATGCGCTCTGCAGCAATTGAGCTAGCCCGGTACGGAATTCGCGTTAATGCTGTGTTGCCAGGAAACATTGTATCGGAAGGACTCTTAAGCTTGGGAGAGGAGTATCTTGACATAATGAAAAGATCGATCCCTCTTGGCACTTTGGGTGAACCCCAAGACGTTGGAAATGCAGCTGCATTTTTAGCATCTGACCTTGCAAAATTCATAACGGGACAAACGATAGTGGTTGATGGAGGACAAATACTCCCCGAGTCGACTGAAGCTATGGAATTGCCAACCAAAGAATAAATTACAAATATTTATCTACGCCCCCCTCTGGGGGCTTAGATAAAACGATGGGTTTGTTGAAAAAACTAAACAACCCCCGCCTGCCATATCCAAAAACGCTCTTTCCATACTCAAACATATCATGTTCATGCTAAAAGGATTCAGCTTGCAATCTATCCTAAAACAACTTTTTCTACTTTATCAATTGGCCAACCCAAAATCATTGATCCCACTTTTGCAAACAACTCGGGGTCGCCGCTGGTATAAAAATTGCAGACCGGATGAGAACAATCAGCCACAAGTCCTTTCTTCGCGATCAGTTTCTTTGCCTCAGCTGCAGTCTCCACTGCCGGGTCTACAATGACAACATCGGGATCCAAGTAACGCCGAATTGTGTCCGCCAGTACCGGAAAGTGAGTGCACCCAAGAACAAGCGTATCTATTTCCGTGCCCTTAAATGTTTTAAGATAACAACTAACTGCTTCTTCCACATCCGGCCCCGAGGTTTTTCCAGATTCCACCAGAAGCACAAGCTTGGGACACGCCAGACCGATAACTTCGGCTTTCGGGTCTATAGTCCGGATCCCTGACTTGTATGCTTCGCTTTCGATGGTAAACTTAGTAGCTATCACGCCGATCTTTTTGTTACGCGTTGCCGCCAGCGCAGCCCTCACTCCGGGCTTTATTACCCCCAGTACGGGGAATGGGTATTGGTCCTTTACTTCTTCCCAAGAAGCAACAGTAGCCGTGTTACAGGCAATAATAACAATATCAACTTTTTTGCCAGCTAGGAAATCCAAAATCTGCCGTGCGTATCCGACAATTGTTTCCTTAGAAAGTAGTCCGTAGGGTGCGCGTCCATTATCCCCATAGAATTCTACACTGGCTCCTGGTAATTGGCGTTTCACCTCACGCACCACCGTAAGCCCCCCAAACCCGGAATCAAAGAGTCCAATTGTTACCATACAGTCTCGCCTCCAAATTTCTCTTGTTGCCAGCGACAGCATCCATAGTCTTTTTAATTTTAGCTGCTAAAGTTCCCATGCTTACATGACATAAACGAAAAGGAAGCATCTTCCAAAATCATCACCGCCAACTAAAAATTTCATCGCTCATTATTTATTTTAATATATTATAGGTCTTGAATTTTTCAAGGATAAGCTCCATTTCTTCACTGGGAAGTAGCACCAACTCTCCTAGGGAGGAAACCTTCGGCAAAAATGCAAAATGGGACCTTCGCTACACTAAAGATATTTTTTCGCCCTGTTGTGATATATAATAAACTTGCTATCGAAAAAATCAATTGAAAGCGAGGGTGGTGAAGTCAATGTCAAAAATTGTCGTCTTATTTGGGTCATTAGACACAAAGGGCAAAGACTACGCATTCGTCAAAGAAAGAATTGAAGAAAAAGGTTTTCAAGCTTTCGTCATAGATGTAGGAGTTATGGGAGAGCCACTTTTTAAACCCGATATCAATGCTGATACTGTCGCAAAAGCAGGCGGAGAAAGCTTGGTCTCTTTAAGACAAAAAAAGGACAAGGGGCATGCTATGGCAGTCATGACCAAAGGAGCAGCAGAAATTGCCAAAAAGATTTACGCGGAAGGCAATCTCGATGCCATATTTGGGATGGGTGGATCTGCCGGGACTGCTATTATCTCTGCTGCAATGAGAGCTCTTCCCTTAGGAGTGCCTAAGGTATTGGTTTCTACTGTTGCATCGGGCGATACAAAGCCTTACGTTGGAACAAAAGACATAGTTATGATTCCCTCAATCGTAGATGTAGCAGGCGTTAACGCAATAAGCGTGGATATTTACTCGCGAGCTGTGGGGGCTCTCACGGGGATGATGGAAACTGAGGTGCCGGAGATAGAATCGAAACCCTTGATAGCCGCTTCCATGTTTGGCAACACGACTAAGCTTATAGAGCAATGTAAGGAGATAATGGAAGTAGAAAACTACGAAGTGATGGTGTTTCATGCTACTGGCACTGGCGGAATGACGATGGAGGACTTGATCGAAAACGATTATTTCATCGCAGCTTTAGATTTGACAACGACCGAACTGGCCGATGAACTATGTGGAGGGGTCATGTCAGCCGGGCCAAGGAGACTCACAACTGCCGGGCTAAAGGGCATCCCGCAAGTCGTTGCACCAGGATGTCTCGACATGGTTAACTTTTGGGCTATCGATACGGTTCCCGAAAAGTACAAAAATAGAAAGCTCTATCCATGGAATCCAAATGTTACGCTAATGCGCACGAATCCCGAAGAAAATACGAAATTAGGTCAAATAATGGCAGAAAGGCTGAACCAATCAAAAGGACCAACCGCCGTCTTTTTCCCTTTAAAGGGGTTATCTCAGCTTGATTCTCCGGGTGAAGATTTTTGGTGGCCTGAAGCTAATAAAGCCCTATTATATGCTTTAAAAGAAAATCTCAGAAAGGACATACCCTTAATCGAAGTGGATGCCAACATAAATGACGCTGAATTTGCGAAGGCCGTCACGGATAAGATGTTTGAGTTTTTATCGAAAAGATAGCTTAGGAGGTGGAATTGAAATGCCCTTCATAACCAGAGCAGAGGCATTAGAAAAATTACGTTCAAACATAGCGGCAGGAAAGCCTATAGTAGGATGTGGTGCTGGCACAGGGATTTCAGCAAAGTTCGCGGAAGCTGGCGGAGCAGATCTCATAATAATATACAACTCGGGCAGATATCGCATGGGCGGTAGAGGATCCTTGGCAGGGCTTCTCCCTTACGGTGACGCCAACGGCATAGTTGTAGAAATGGCCTCTGAAGTTCTTCCCGTAGTGAAAAATACACCAGTTTTAGCTGGCGTATGCGGAACGGACCCCTTTAGGCTTATGAAAGTTTTTCTAAGAGAGTTAAAAGATATTGGCTTCGATGGTGTTCAAAATTTTCCCACGGTGGGACTAATAGATGGCGTCTTTAGACAGAACTTAGAGGAAACAGGAATGAGTTATGACCTAGAAGTGGAGGCAATAGCCTTGGCCCATGAGCTGGACATGCTGACCTGTCCCTACGTCTTCGATACAAAGCAAGCCACAGCCATGACAAAAGCAGGCGCTGATATCATAGTTGCCCACATGGGTTTGACTACCAAAGGAAGCATTGGGGCCAAAACTGCTTTAACATTGGAAGAAGCAGCAAAGCGCGTGCAAGAGATACACGATGCTGCAAAATCAGTCAATCCTGACGTCATGGTAATATGTCATGGCGGCCCCATAGCCGAGCCGGAGGACGTGGAATATATTTTTGCACACACCAAAGGAATTGTTGGGTTCTTTGGTGCATCGAGCATGGAGCGCATCCCCGTGGAAAGGGCAATAAAAGAACAAGTGGAGCGCTTCAAATACTTGAGAATAAATATTTAGTCCAAATTTATCAAACATTTCAAACAAATACATAAGAGCGGATCGGCCGATCCGCTCTTATGTATTTGTTATTTGTTTAACGTAAATATTCGCCCAATCGCCTTTACTCTAAGATGCTTCGACGAATAACTGCAAAAGTTTCCTGTATGTAATCTCTTTAAAATGCTCAAGCTAAGCTGGTTATCTCAATGCTACATACAAGCTATCCTATGTAGTTCTTCCTAACCTTGGCCAATAAATTAATCCTGTTTTCCGCCAATCTATCTGCTGCCTTGTATGTAGGTATATTTTCTTTTTTAGCTATCTCAATTACTTCCAAAACAGCGTTATAGAGGGCTTCGACTTTCCTTACCGCTTTCTCCCTAGAGTATCCGCCCGGCTCGAACTCCGCAGCTACATTGATGACTCCCCCAGCGTTAATTATATAATCAGGCACGTAAAGAATACCTTTTTGTTCCAACATATCACCATGCCTATCTTCCTTTAATTGGTTATTAGCCGAACCTGCAACTGCCTTGCACTTAAGTTTATCTATAGTTTCATCGTTTATGATGGCGCCAAGAGCGCAGGGAGAAAATACATCGCATTCTACGCCGATAATCTCATCGGGCTTTACGGCCTTTGCACCCAACTCCTTTACTGCCTTGTTTACGTTATCCTCAAAGATATCCGTGACGATAAGTTCCGCCCCAGCCTCTTTTAAGTACTTTGCCACGTTGTATCCAACATTTCCTATACCTTGGATGGCAATTTTTCTGCCAGCTACATCGTCGCTCCCAAATACCTCTTTACAAGCGGCCCTTATTCCGTGAAACACACCCAGTGCAGTGATAGGTGATGGATCTCCACCGCCCTCTGCCAGTCCAGCGGCATATTTGGTTTCCATTCTGATACATTCCATGTCCTCAATGGTTGTACCGACATCTTCTGCCGTGATATACCTACCACCCAGAGTTTCGATATATCTACCTAAGGCTCTGAATAATGCTTCAGATTTGTCCTTTCTAGGATCGCCAATGACAACGGCCTTTGCTCCTCCGAAATTTAATCCAGCGGCAGCATTCTTGTACGTCATACCCCTAGCAAGCCTTAAGGCGTCCTCTATGGCCTCATCTTCGGATGAGTATGTCCACATGCGGCACCCACCCAGCGCAGGCCCCAATGTAGTATCGTGAATTGCGATTATAGCCCGCAAACCTGACGCTTCGTCATGACACAAAACCAACTGCTCGTAATTATACTTTTGCATGTAATCAAATATTTCCAACCAGAACAACCCCCTTTTAATAATATTTTTATTGTTTTGTTATACCTTTGATGTCAAATATATCGCCATCTAATGTTCTATTATGCTTATACTGGCATAGTATCAATTACTAAAGCAACTTCTATTCTCTTTAGCTATTACAAATAGGCTCTCATCTGATAGGAATATTGCGTACAGTTACATATACATCAGTAAATGTATCATCAAAATCACGAAATGTCCACCGGCGTTAATCCTAAATTGAATAGTTCGGACAAAATGCTCGATGAACAATGCAATTATTTCAAAATTTCTTTGCTCCGAAAAAATGTAAAAGGGCAGCACCTGACTATTAAGATGGTGCTGCCCTTTTACATTTGCTAAGTAAAACCCTGATAAAGAGTCATCCACCTAAAAGATCACCCATAGTAAGAAGGTCATTATGAAAATGGCCGTTGCAGGCGGGTCAATATGGGTATCGCCATGTATAAAGAACGTGCGCGAAGCTAGTTCCCCGAGAAACCCGGATATAATCCCCATAATGACGCCTACGACCAAAGAACCACTAGCAATGGCGGACAAAGAAGCTATAATCGTCATGTGGTGTGTGACGGGCACATTTGTGCCGATGCACAGGAGTATCAACGACGCAGCCGAGATCCCAAATCCTACAAAAGCGGCTGCCGGGAAGTAAGCTTGATCTACTCCAATCACAGCAAGAGCATACCACGCTGCCACCAAGCTAACTCCCAGAGATATTATAAAGATTTGACCAAAATCTTGCTGATGTGGCAACCATACCTCATTTCCACCGGGAGTAAAGCGCCCTCTTGCCTTAGCCTCTTCACTTAAGGTGCCAAACACTCCTGTTTTCCCAAAGGTTACCCTTGTAATGGTGTTTGACAGAAATACTGTTAAAGCGACATTGTCAGTAAAACCGGCGGGGAAAATTGTATTAAAAATGGAGACCAACAAATAACCTAAAATACCAAATAGTCCACCAATCAGTAATGCCATAGGATCATTGAAGCCAGCCCCGCCTGATACAATATCCTTACCAGCCTTGTGTATGCCTTTTTTTGCGGCATACGCTGCAGCAGCGACACCACCACAAAAAGCAATGTGAGGACCAAAAACGGGACCAAAGGCCACGTTAGAAATGAAATCAAATGATGACCCTCCAAGTACAGCAGCAGCCCCTATTAACACGGCGAATCCGGTAAAAACAAAGGCCGGTAATCCACCCAAAGCCGCTCCAAATACACCTCCGCCAAAAGAAGCGAGAAGCGTTGCAAAATTCATCTTAAAACCCTCCCCTCAAAAAATTTGCGCTATTCCAAAAAAGCACTACGCTCTCCTTTATCCTGAGATATCACCTCCCAAGATCACATCGCAACTTCCCCATTTATATTTCTCTCTACCTTCTCTATCAAAATAGGAATAAAGGACACGATGCTTGTATGTAAATCATTAAATGGCTCAAGCAAACTTGCTTGAGCCATTTAATCTTTAAACCTTCCCTTCAGCAAAAGCTTGAAGATCAGTATTAACTTTGGAGAAAACATAAACCGGAGCGCAACCAGGATAGGTAAATACTTTTTTCGCGAGCCTCATGGCTTCTTCGACCTTTTCTTTCGAGGGGAAGTATTTCCAGCAATCACCTAGGACAAAAAGGTTTTTGCCTTCTGCATAAAGTGGATCGAAGTCGGGCACTCCACCTGCAATGAAGACGCATTCGCCTTTTTCTGCAACCATCTTTTCCACGTCAATCCCTGTGTTCTTGAAGGAATCGAGAGCTCCGCGAAGGTATACATAACAACCAGGGCAGGTTTGCTGAATTATTACCGTTAAACCTTTGTATACTCCAACAGGGTTATCGTTAGCACGTTTAAAGAATTTCCTAACAGCCTCCAGTTTTTCGCCCACGACCTCAATGGACTCCAAATCGCCGACCCCAAGCCCTTCCGTAGCCGCTATCCGAACCGCAGGAATTTCGCCGGGTTCAAAGCCCATGATATACGAAGTAACAGTGTCCACAGCTACCGTATCTTTACCTGCTATTATCAGGTTCATCTCAATAGGCGTGCCTGCGTGCGGCCCTTGGCCCTCCATGCCGATAATCCCATCGATGATGGTGAGATCCGCTTTCCTAATTCGCAGCATATCAGCAAGCTTTTGTCCCAAGTCTATTCTGTGGGCACCCTGCTGTTGTCCGCTTGGATGTCTATTAGGAACTATGCCGTTCCAGTTTTTGATACCAAGGGTCACAGTCCCGCCAACATGAACTTTCATCTTTGGCAAATTGATGACAACGTCGGCCTCTAAAACAGGGCGAAATACCTCTGCCTTTTTGAATACCTTTCCTTCTGGAATTTCCACAACTACGGTTGATTCTTCGTCGAAATATATCACTCGATCTGCCCCGCCACGCAACGCGGCTTCTTCCATCCCCGATTCCTTGAACGCAGGCTTAGCTTTGCCAACATGTAAGCCTAGCGATGGATTATCGCCCACCCACACTTCGGCAGCTTTTGATTCTTCCTTCAGAAAAGCTACCACAGCTTCGACTGTTCTGGGATCCACTACAGCAAAACTTTCGGGAGGTGCCTGGAAAGCCAAATTTGGTTTGACTAGTACCCTATCGCCAGGTTTTATGATGGCATCTATACTGCCAACTGCAAGCTCAATTGCCTTTTTAACGGCTGTCTTTATAGCTGTGACATCTTCATCATATCTAACAAATTTACCGCCCATAAATTCCTCATTTCCCTTTATCTCGCTTGCCTTGACTATGGATACTCTCGCAGTTCCCATACTGCTTCCCTCCTTTGTCCTGATGCAAAAACTGCTCAATCATTTCTAGACAATAATACCATATTTGTGGGTCAACACGCTACACTGATTTTAAAGACAAAACTGTTTCTATAGTTGGCATTTAAGGTTTTCTTCAGGTAGGACATTTACCAAACCAGGGATGAGTTTTCACGCTTTAGCATTTAAAGAAACCCTTCTATTAAAAAGAATCTTAATGTTAATAGAAGCAAATTTCAATCAATACATCATTTATGCTATCATGTTTGTCATGAAAACGACAAACTTTATAAACTTCATTCGATGAGGTGATGGTATTTGATCAAGCAACTACGAGTCATTAAGCTAACTTGGATCGTTTTGTTGATCCTTCTTCTGCATATACCTGCCACTTGGGCTGCTGAGCTCAAATGCACTTACGATGCAAATTTGGGAGAACCTTTCCTCATGCGCCTTGTCTCGCCTTATGCTCTGTCTGACGTCACCATAACTTGGCTGAATCGCCAGGTCCCTTTAAAGGTGATATACACAAATAACAGACATGAAGCATGGATGCTTCTGGGAACTGACGTTAGGGAAGTTAAACCTGGCATTTACGAGCTAATAGTAAAATATTACGAAAGGGAAAGATATTGGACGTTAAAACATAATGTGAACGTAAAATCAAAGTCTTATCCGACACAGGAACTAAGACTACCGCAAGCCATGGTAACACCACCAAAAGAAACCTTAAAAAGGATACAAGAAGAAGCTAAATTAGTTGCCAATGCCATTAACACCATAACGAATGAGCGATATTGGAAAGTGCCGTTGACACGTCCGGTCAACGGGGTAATCACATCCCAATACGGATTAAAGCGAATATATAACGGCAATCCCGGAAGTCCTCATCGAGGGGTTGATTTCAGGGCAGCCATGGGAACACCGGTGCATTGCGTCGCGAGTGGGGTCGTCATTCTTGTGGGAGATCACTACTTCGGCGGGAAAAGCATATACGTCGATCACGGGAACGGCATCATTTCTTGCTACATGCATTTGTCTAATATAGGCGTCAAAGAGGCTCAGTATGTTGAAAAAGGCGAAATAATAGGTCACTCTGGACAA
This sequence comes from Acetomicrobium mobile, assembly GCF_937920065.1. Classification (NCBI taxonomy): domain Bacteria; kingdom Thermotogati; phylum Synergistota; class Synergistia; order Synergistales; family Acetomicrobiaceae; genus Acetomicrobium; species Acetomicrobium mobile. The sequence goes on along the minus strand of NZ_CALETC010000095.1, from coordinate 20,530 downwards.
ACTGGAAGGGCAACAGGTCCCCACTTGCACTTTGGATTATACCTTTTAGGGCATGCTGTTGACCCTATGCCGCTTTTTCAATAAAAAATACGTGCAGATCATTCGATGTCTCATCAAAGATGATCCGCACGTATTTTCCTGCTTTTCATTAATTTTTTATGACCAAGGGCGACGGTTCATGCGCAAACACCACATCGTCAAACTTCGGTCTTGCGCTTGCGGCATCCGCTTCTTTTTGGTTTTACCTCGATTGATTCCTCACAACTTTGTTTTCTATCGGCCAAAAGTATCCCGCCAACCCCCACATTTTCCTGCGGATTTTCGTTGACCAAAACAACGAAGGCTTCCTCGGGCACATCCATTACCCTGCTTGCTACTTCTGTAAGGCCTTTAATCAATTCTCTTTTTTTCTCTAAACTTAAAGCCGGACCATTTACAATGATTACTGGCATTTTTTTATACCCCCTTGGACTAAATAGTCTTATTTGGTATGTTACACTTAAATAATAACATATCTAATGTATGGGGGGTTGCGACTTTGGAGGCTGAAAACTCAAAGACAAATACTCACAAGGGACTTGCCATACTTACCATAGGACACTTTATAAATGACGTGCACGCCGCTTTCTTGCCAACTTTTACTCCCATCTTAATGATGAATTTGGGACTATCCATCACTCAGGCAAGTATGTTAACGTTCCTATCAGGCATAATTAATTCGTTTATGCAGCCCTTGCTGGGCTATGCTTCGGATCAAACGTCGCGTCCCCTAATGATACTTATAGGACCCATCCTCGCAGCTCTTGGCGCTTCGCTGATACCCTCGTCGCCCAGTTATGCTTTGGCTTTTTTCTTTGTCGGGCTGTGGGCTATAGGAAGTGCTACTTTTCATCCACAGGGTCAAGGTTCGGTCGGCCATTTAACCACTTCGCAAAATTTGTCCTTTGCCTTTTCCATCTTCTCGGTGGGAGGAATATTGGCAAGTGCTCTAAGCCCGCTTTACGGAGCTTATCTTTATCAAAGGTTGGGTGAGGCTTTCTTGCCCATAGTGACATCTATTCCGGTCTTACTATACGCGATGCTCGTCTTTAAATTCCTGCCCACCATACCAGGCAAGCATGCATATAAAAGCTCTGTCGAGACAAAGGGGCTAAAGTTTATACTGCATTCCATGAAAACTACCTTTGCTCCCCTATCCGTTGCCGTGATACGAGACACCTCGATCCAAGGGATCCAATTCTTCATGCCTATCGCAATTGCGGCTAAGGGAGGAACAATTGGAGACGTTGGCAAAGTATTATTTATCATAATGATAGCAAGATCGATATCGCCCCTTTTGGGAGGTTATATTGCTGACCGCACCAGCAAAGCTAAAATAATTTTTTTATGCATGGCCATGGGAGGCGCTTTGCTCATCCCGGCTGCTTTGACGAAAGGCGTCCTATCAGTGTTGCTTTTCACGTTGGGCGCGGCTTGCATCGAGGCTACTACTCCCATAACGGGCGCTATCTCTCAGGAATGGATGCCTCATTCTCGGGCCATGGCAAGCTCCATAGTCATGGGTTTTGCATGGGGACTAGGCAGTTTGCTAATTCCACCGTTGGGCATCATCGGCGATCATCTTGGCCTTACTTGTGCTTTGGTAGTAGTTGGCGCTTTGCCCCTTGCAAGCTTATGTTTCGTCTCCATCATAAGGAAAAAGGAAAAAGCTGCAATCTTAAAAGAACCGCAAGATGAAAACTAAAGTCATTTGGGCTTAAAGATCAAAGCCTATGATACTTCCAATAAAAGGCATTTGAGATATAAAGATTCATCGAAGCCCAATAGTATAGGATGATCGGGAGGTTGACCCCCTCTGGCTATGATGCGAAGAGTTTTACGTGCATCTTTTGCTGCTTCAAAGATGACGCTTTCAAAAAGATCCCATGAGATGTGATGAGAGCACGAACAGGTCAAAAGGAAGCAGCCTTCTTTTACGATCTTCATGGCCCGCAAGTTTATCTCCTTATATCCTCTAAGGGCTCCTTCAACTGCCTTTTTGCTCTTTGTAAAAGCAGGCGGATCTAAAACAACTACGTCAAACTGTTGACCTTCTTTTTCAAGCTCCCTCAACCTATCGAAGACGTTAGCTACTTCGTACTCACAAATTTCATCGACTTCATTCATCTTTGCATTGTGACTTGCCGTCCTTATGGCTTCCTCGGATACATCAACACCTAAAACGCTTTTAGCACCAAATTTTGCGGCGTTGAGGCCAAAACCTCCCGTATAACAAAAGGCGTCCAAGACGTTTGCTCCTTGAGCAACTCCTTTTAAAAGAATCCTATTGCAACGCTGGTCTAAAAAATGACCGGTTTTTTGTCCTCCAGCTATATTCACGCAAAACTTTACGTCATTTTCTTCAATTACTACCTTCTCTGGTACTTCACCAAAAATGATGCTATCCTCCAAAGTTAACCCTTCAAAGGCTCTGACGGTTGCATTGTTTTTCTGGTATATACCTTTCACGGGAAGCAAATCGATCAAGATTTTTACGATCGTATCTTTGACTCTTTCCATGCCAAGAGTTAAAACTTGCATGACAATATAATCGCCAAATTTATCGATAATTAAACCAGGCAAAAAGTCCGCTTCGCTGAATACTAGCCTATAGGCATCTAAGGTGTTAACGCCGATGTTCCTCCTGAAATCTAAAGCTCTTTTGAGCCTCTTGTGCCAAAAGCCCTCATCGATGCTTTCCTGCTCTCTGGTGAGCACGCGCGCAGTGATGTAAGAAGCGGGATTTGCGTATCCTATGCCCAAAAACTTCCCCCGCCAATCCTTAATTTCCACTAAATCCCCAGGTGTAAATTTACCCCTGATTCTGTTTATGGCGTTTTTATAAATCCAGGGATGTCCGTCATAAATGCTTTTCTCAAAGCCCTTTTTAATATAAAGTGCATTTGGCAACATAATCTTTTAACCTCCCCCTAAAGGAGGAAAGATTCGCACCTCATCATCGGGGTTCACCAAATCATCCATGGAGATAAAATCTGATTTACAAATTGCAAACCCCACTTCTTCCCTTGAAACGTCAATTTTATCCAACAAATCCCCCAAAGGGAAAGGAGAATCCAACTTTATCTCGCGTTCGATTAATTTATTGCCCTTGAATATGATCACTTTAGCCATTACCCTTCGACCAACCATTCAAGCCCTAACTCCAACAATTTTTCTTTGGTCGGAATTCCATTTTCTGTCCAACCCATCATGCCATAGTAAAGCTGCAAAGCTTGCATAAAATCTTCTTTAGGGAGAAAACTGCCCTTAAGGGCGCCATTTTTAAGAGGGCCATGTAATCTTTCCGGAACAATATCATCTTTAGCATCGAAACCTTCCCTCGCATTAAAAATCCTGGCCAATGCCAAAGCCCGTTCTCCTACTTTCATGACTTCAAATACGCTCGTCTTCCATCCTGTAAAAGCATTCAAAGCATTGATTACATCATCTATAGACATCGAACTTCTTGGCACTGGGACGAAATCGCATATGCCCGCGGCGTTAAAAAAGCTCCACCACATCGAAAGATAGGCAAAGGTCCGGACCTTTAAGGGGGAAAATTTGGTGGGTTTTTCCGGCTCAAGTATCCCCAAGGGCATTATCTCCTTAAAACTAAACTGATCCTTTGAAGCTATCATTGTATCGTGGGCGGCAACCATATGATCTGCACCCTTTTCAGAGAGAGCATAAGCTAGTCCAACGGAATATTTTCCCCTGGGATCGTGCATTGGAAGTTCTTGGCCCTTTACAGTTAAAACAAACCGTTCCGATCCCCTTCCTATGATCTCCGAAGCTCTTTTACTCCCTTCAGCTAAAACGTTGCCGAAGCCTTCTCTTTTTGCTATCTTTTCTATCGTGGCAAGAAGCGCCTCTTTGTTGCCAAAGACCAACTCTATACCGTCAGTATCTTCCTTGGTCAATATATTGGCCTCGAAACACTCCATCGCAAAAGCTATGGTCATCCCCGTGCTTATGGTATCAAGGGTGTATTCATTACACATCTGATTTGCCTTGGCTATTACTTCGATGTCGTCAATTAGGCACAACGATCCAAAGGATGCTAACGTCTCGTATTCAGGCCCTCCAAAACGAGGCTCTACGGAGTAACGTTCCGATTTAACCGCTCGCTTGCATCTTACGGGACAGGCGTAACAACCCTCCCTTGCGACCAATATCTTTTCGTTCATAGCTTCAGCTGAGATTGATTCAGCACGGTCAAATTCGCCGTAGTGAAAGTTTTTGGTCGGCAAAATCCCTGCAGCGCTGTTTCCCAAAACAGCTGCAGCCGTGCCGTTTTCGTAAAGCCCCCTGGTCAAAGGATTTTCCATCACAATCGCACTAAATTCCTTTGATATTTCTGACATAAGTTGGCGATCCGCTACGGGAATCTGCCTTTTGCCGCGAACGGCAATTGCCTTCAGATTCTTGGAACCCATAACCGCACCTAGGCCGTTTCTACCGTTAAAATGCTTCAGCTCATTCGTTATGCAAGCAAACCTGACCAGATTTTCTCCGCCAGGTCCTATCTGCGCAACGCGTATTGCTGGATCGTTTTGCTCGGCTCTTATGATATCTTGAGCTTCACCGGTCCTTTTCCCCCACAGATGATCGGCGTCGCATATTTTCACGTCTCCATCATTTATGTAAATGTAAACTGGTTTGCTTGCTTTACCTTTGATGACGATGGCATCAAAGCCTGCACGTTTTAATTCCGGCCCCCAAAAACCTCCGGCTTCGGACTGTCCAAAGACGCCTGTCAATGGGGATTTAGCCCCGACGGCAAATCTGCACATACCTCCCAAAGGAGCACCTGTCATCACGCCAGGGGCAAAGACTAACACGTTATCTGGGCTGAAAGGATCTATGCCAGGTTTCAGCATTTTTAGCAGATAATAACCAATTAGCCCGGAACCGCCCATGTAAGTGCGATAAAATTCTTTACATATATCTTCAACGTCGAAATCTCCGGACGAAAGATCAACGTGCAACACTTTGCCGTTATATCCAAAAGGCACTACAATTCCCCCTTTTTCCACCAATCTACAAAGCGTTGCCGACGATGAGTTTGCCGAGAAAATCAGCAACTCGAGTCTTGTGCAACAATTTTCTAAACATTAAAGATGAACTTTTGTTTGGCCAGCAGATCATCGTATGTTTCTCTCTCGACCACTAATATGTCTTTCCCTTTATCGACAAAAACAACGGCAGGCTTCGGAAGCATATTATAGTTGCTTGCCATAGAGTAATTATAAGCTCCAGTATTGAAGACAGCTAAAATATCGCCAGGCTTCACATCGCTTGGGACAGCAAGGTCCTCTATTAAAATGTCGCCGCTCTCGCAACATCTGCCAACCACGGTAATGACCTTATCCTTTGGCCGCCCCATCTTGTTTGCCACTTCCGCATAATACTTCGCGTCATATAAAGCAGGTCTTGGATTATCTGACATTCCTCCATCGACGCTTACATAGGTAACTGAACCTGGTATTTTCTTTATGGCTCCTATTGTATACAAGGTAATGCCCGCTTCGCTAACGATCCATCTGCCCGGCTCAATGGCAACAGAGGGCATGGGCAATTCAAACTCCGAACACCTCGCCTTAATCCTCTCCATAATCGGATCTACAAAATAGGATATCGGCTTCGACGTAGTCTTTTCGAAACCTTCAACCCCAAAACCGCCGCCTATGTCAAGCTCTTTTGTTACAAAACCAAAGTCGTCACGCAAATCGCTCATAACCTTAGTGATCACATCTACGGCCTCGATATATGGGCGGTAATCTTCTATTTGCGATCCCAGATGAAAATGAAAGCCCATTAAATTTAAGTTCTGCAATGAAAGTGACTTTTTGACCACATAGGGAATGCGTTCCAAGGGAATCCCAAACTTCGATCCCCTGTGGCCGGTTCGTATGTATTTATGGGTTAGAGCTTCCACTTCGGGAGTAACCCTGAGCAAAATTGAAGCCCGCTTGCCCTTCAGGCCAGCTGCTTTGTCTATGATATCTATTTCGCCTTCCCAATCTACCGCTATTCTGCCTACGTCTTGATCCACCGCTATTTCGATTTCTTGGCGAGTCTTGTTGTTGCCATGAAAGATTATCCTTTCAGGCGGAAAGTGTGCCTTCAGAGCCAGATGGAGCTCTCCACCAGAGACCACATCAAGGCCTAAGCCTTCTTTTTCTACTATTTGACACATAGCAAGCGTTAAAAAAGCCTTACCTGCATAATAAGCATGGGAACCTCCGTAGCGCTTTATGAATTGTTCTCTTATTTCACTGCAACGTCCCTCGATCATGCTTTTAGAAAATACATATAAAGGGGTACCATATTTTAGTGCTAGTTCCACTAAATCGCAACCATCATAACAAAGATTTGTTTTCATCGTTACTTCATCTCCCTTTATATCTTATCGTTTAAAATTAAGGTTTAAAATAATATAATCATGTGAATCCCTTATCTTTTTCGTTTAAGTCTTAAAGCTCTCATGTATCGTACGAAAAAAAGTTTGGAAGGAAGAAGTTTCACTTTAAATAAATTTTGACCCCACGAAAGAGGTGAAACCTCAAAAACCTTAGATTTAGGCCTAGATAAAATTTGCGTCGGGTATATGCTCCTATGTCCGCTAACGACGAAAGAAACGACACAAGCAATGGCAGCCAGGGGCGTTGCTTGAGGGCCCATTAATTCCATGGCCATAATGCTAGTAGTTATAGGTGTGTTCGCGGCGCCCGCCAGCACTGCTGCTAAGCCCATTGTGCCAAATAAAGCCGAATCCATTCCAATTAATCGTGCTAAAGTTGATCCCGCCGTGGCTCCCACGAAAAGCGTAGGGGTGAGAACTCCTCCGCTTCCTCCACAAGAAAGCGTCACTGCCATGGCAAATGATTTCAAGATGAAAGCAAATAAGGGAACCTGGCCACCGGACAAAACATCGCGTATTGTATCTGAGCCTAGACCTAAGTATCTGGTCCCAAAAACTAGAACGATAATCAAAAGTATAAAACCGCCCAAAACGGGTTTCTTCCACCACAATACATCGATTCTTTTAAATTTACTCTCAACATAATGCAGCATCTCAACATGCATGATTGAAACCAATCCAAAGAAAACACCGGCAAGAATCGATAATAATACTACTTTCCAGTCTAAGGATATGGCAATAATTTTACCAGTCAAACTTGGAACGCCAAAACTTGAAGCAACAATTCTCGCAATAATGCCGCTTATAAACGAAGGCAACAACACGTCATAAAGCATTTGCCCTACATATAACACCTCGACTCCAAATACAGCACCCGAAATTGGGGTTCCAAGGACTGCCGAAAAGCCAGCCGATATGCCACAAACCACCAACTTTTTTCTATCGTAAACATCAAGGCGAAGGATCTGAGCTATCCATGACATAAGCCCGCCTCCAATTTGAACGGAAGGCCCTTCCTCGCCTACCGATCCGCCACATGCCAAAGTAACTATGGTTGCTACAAGCTTTACGGGAACCACCCTCAAAGGAATTAATCCTTGCTTAAAGTGAATTGCCTCTATTACCTTTTCGGTGCCATGTCCTTCTGCCTCAGGAGCCAAATTTTTGATCAAAAAAGCACTTATAAGAAGCCCTAGGGGAAGAAGCGAAAAACGCCATGAAGGCAATCCACTGACAAAGGCGATAGAATTTTCCAAGAGATACAAAAAAAGTGAGACGGCTCCACCGACGACAAGCCCTGCCATGACAGAAAGTATTCCCCATTTTGCTGTAGAGTATAAAAGTATTAATATCTCTTGAAGTTTTTTGCCGCCATTTATACGCACTTGACATCACCCAAAGGTGATTATAGCATTTTACATTATGTAGCATTTTATATTATAAAAGCACAAAAAGGAGCTGGAGAGTATGAAGAGAAAGCGAATTGCCTTAGTTGCCCACGATAGCATGAAGGCAGATATGATAGAGTGGGCAGTTTACAATAAAGGAACCTTAATCGAACACGATCTCTATTCGACGGGCACAACGGGGTTTTTGCTGGAAAAGGAGCTAGGTGTTACGCTTTTTAAGTTTAAATCGGGACCGTTAGGCGGGGATCAGCAATTAGGTGCTCGGATCGCTGAAGGTTTAATCGATATATTGATATTCTTTTGGGATCCCTTAAACATACACCCTCACGATCCGGACGTACGGGCACTCCTTAGAATAGCCGTCGTTTACAATATACCAACGGCTTGCAACAGATCAACCGCTGATTACCTGATTTCCTCGCCATTACTACGAGAAGCTTATACTCCGAAACGCAAGTTTAGCCCTGAAGAATACCAACAAAGGCGAAACATGGAATTTTTAGAAAAAGTAAGATCAAGCGAATTAGGAAGGTCATGACACAAATGTACGTTCGATGGGAGATAGTACCTATAGGTGAAGTTGTTTCACCGATCAAAGAGCCCATCAGTCCTGACTTATTTCACAACATCAGATGCACCATAAAGATATATCCTGAATTTGCGGAAGGACTGCTTGGCCTCGAGGAAGGAAAAGATATTTTGGTCCTCTTTTTATTTCATTTGAACATCGGAAAAGCTCCTCTTTTAGTGCACCCGCGAGGAGACACCTCGAAGCCCTTACGAGGGGTATTTGCCACATGTTCCCCTACAAGGCCAAACTCCATAGGAACAAACAGATGCCGTCTAATTGCCCTCAATGGCTTGGACCTGGATCTCGTAGGATTGGAGGCAATAGACGGCACCCCTGTTATCGACATTAAACCCTTTTCGTGTCTAGATCCGCACTACGATCTGAACTTGAAACTTTAATTTAATAATCCCAACGAAGCATGTGCAGCGGACAGGCGCGCTACAGGTATGCGCATGGACGAACAGCTAACGTAATCGAGCCCTACAGAGTTACAAAAGGCGATACTGGAGGGATCCCCGCCATGTTCGCCACATATGCCAAGTTCAAGATCTTTTTTGACGCCTCTGCCCCCTTCAACCGCTATCTTCATCAACGTCCCTACGCCTTTGCGGTCTATAGTCCGGAATGGGTCGTCCATAAATATCCCTAACTGTACATAAGCAGCTAAAAATCTACCCTCTGCATCATCGCGGGATACACCAAGAGTCGTTTGAGTAAGATCGTTGGTGCCAAAGCTGAAGAAATCGGCATACTCGGCAATCTCATCGGCAACGATCGCCGCTCTGGGGAGCTCAATCATGGTCCCTATTTTGCAATGCAAATTCATTCCAAAGGGTCCTGCTGTTTCGGCAACTACCTTCTCTATATTTGCACGAAGCATACACATCTCTTGCCCTGTTGCCACTAAAGGAACCATTATCTTCACGTTCACGTCAATTCCCTGCTTAACTAGTTCGCATGCAGCCTCAGAAATGGCCTTTACCTGAGCTTCGTATATTTCAGGATACAACACCCCGACACGACAGCCCCTAAAGCCTAACATGGGATTGCTTTCTTTCAATGCTTCAGCCCTCTTTAAAAGGAGTTCAAGTTTTTTTGCCTCGTCGGATTCTCCCTTTCCTTCCGCCCGAAGAAGATCAAGCTTTTTGGTCACTTCATGTTCTTTGGGCAAAAATTCATTTAATGGAGGATCCAGCAGCCTAACAATGACGGGGAGTCCGGACATCACCTTGAAAATTTCCATGAAATCGCCCTTTTGCAGTTTCACAAGCTTATCTAAAGCATCTACCCTATCTTCTTTCCGTTCAGCAATGATGACTTGTTGCATAATGAGCAGGCAGTCGGCCTCTCGGAACATATGTTCCGTTCGACACAACCCTATTCCCTTGGCTCCAAGCTCCCGCGCCTGTCTTGCCTCTTCGGGGGTATCGGAATTAGCCCATACTTGTAATCTGGCGAATTTATCGGCCATTTTCAGAAATTCATGAAGGTATTTCTCGTGCAAGGAGGGCTCGATCAACGGCGCTTCGCCTAAATAAATATTTCCGCTTGTGCCATCAATCGTGATGACGGTATCTTTATTGACGATATGCTCTCCAACTGTAAATCTTTCATCGATCATATCAATGCTAATTGCCTCACAACCTACTATACAAGGTATTCCTAGCGAACGGGCAACGAGAGCAGCATGGCTTGTTTGACCCCCCCTACTGGTAAGAAGTCCGGCTGCCCTTGAAAGGCCATGAATATCTTCAGGCGTCGTCTCGGGCCTTACAAGTATTATCGGTTCCCCTTTTTTGCCGCGCTCTTCCGCCTCATCCACATCAAAAACTACCTTGCCAACGGCAGCTCCGGGCGATGCAGCGATGCCATTAGCGATGGGACACAACTGAACGGACGGATCAACCTGGCGGTGAAGCAACTGTTCTATTTCCTTTGGAGTTACCCTGGTCACAGCAGTTTGCTCGTCAATAATGCCCTCGTTTACCATATCGGCGGCAACCTTTACTGCTGCTTTTGCCGTGCGCTTTCCGCTTCTCGTCTGCAGAATGTAAAGCTTACCCCTTTCCACTGTAAATTCAATATCCTGCATATCTCTAAAGTGCTTTTCAAGCAGTTCAGCCACCCTTGCAAGTTCATTGTAAAGCTCCAAATTGACTTCTTTAAGCAATGAAATAGGCTGTGGCGTCCTTATGCCAGCCACCACATCTTCTCCTTGAGCATTGATCAAAAATTCTCCAAAGAGTTCTTTCTCGCCAGTCGAGGGATTGCGGGTGAAAAGAACCCCCGTGCCGCAATCTTCACCCAAGTTTCCAAAGACCATCTCCATAACTGTCACTGCGGTCCCCAAGTCGTCCGGTATATTGGCGATCTTTCTATATGTGACAGCCCTTTTATTATTCCAGCTTTTAAACACCGCTTCTATGGCCATTTTTAACTGAACCCAGGGATCTTGAGGAAAGGGCTTGCCCACTTTTTCTTTCACAATGCCCTTAAATTTACTCACCATTTCTTGTAGCTCTTCTGCAGGTATCTGGTAATCGTATGTAACATCCAGCCTTTGTTTAACTTCGTGTAAAACATCTTCAAAGGCATCAAGTTCGATGTCTAAAACTACATTTGCAAACATCTGGATAAACCTTCTGTAGCAATCATAGGCAAATCGCAAATCTTTAGAATTATCAGCTAGGGCCTTGACAGTTTTGTCATTTAAACCGAGATTTAATATGGTATCCATCATCCCGGGCATCGAAACGGGGGCTCCCGAACGAACTGATACCAAAAGTGGATTTTCGCTGCCACCAAAAATTTTTCCACTGATGTGCTCAAGATAGTGCATGTGCTCAATAACCTTGGGCCATAAGACATCAAGCCACTTTGAACCTTCTTTCATGTAAGCACGACAGGCCTCCGTGGAAATAATGAATCCATTAGGCACCGGCAAGCCCAGCATCTTCATTTCAGCTAAATTTGCTCCCTTACCGCCAAGAAGGGCTACCATGCCGGCATTACCCTCGTCAAAGCGAAATACATATTTGACTCCAGCTCTTACAACACTCATCTTTCAAAACCTCCCCGCAGATTACTTATCTGCATATCACATTAACGATTTATCTCTCAAATCTCTCATCATCTATTTTTTATTTTACATAGTATACCACTATTTGCCGATTCTATACAGCGCCTGTGTGAAAATGGCAGCGCTGTGGCTCGTGATTAGCATTTAGGTTCTTAAAACTAAAGTAGCTCTTCCATCTTGGCAGATATTTTTGTGCGGTTTTCTATAGCTTTCTGTCGTGAGATTGCCATAGGTTAACTATTCGCTATATAGCAGTTGCGTGCTTTATGGTACAAACTTTCACAAGCCCCCGGTTTGTAAATTATCATGCTCCTAATTTGTCTGCTGAGAATAGCTTATTGTTCAAACGGGATATTTAAGTTAGAATAGTCCTGTAAAATCATTAAAAACTTCTCAAAGGAGGGAGCGTAAATGGCACAAAAGACAAGAGAGTTAGTTGGAGAACGTGTTGATAAGCTGATAGAGTTGCTAAATAAAGCTTATGCCGATGAGCTAATAGCCTATTTTTATTACAAGACGGCAGCTATTTTGGTCAAAGGAATTCACGCTAAAACTGTAGCTGATCAGCTGGAAGAAATTGCCAAGGAAGAACTGGAACACTCAGAAGAATTAGCCGAACGCATTATCCAACTTGGAGGAGAACCCATAGATGACTGGAACGCTATAACTAAAAACGCAAATTACCCGAAGATAGAAATACCCGAAGATAGATCCGATTACGTTGGAATATTAAAGTCGGTCCACGTGGCAGAACAGGGAGCCATAGAGGTCTATGCCAACATTATAAAATTTCTACAAACAGAAGTTAAAGATCCTGCCACTTTCCATGTCATTCGCCATATCATGGGCGAGGAAATGCATCACGAAGAAGAAATCGAGACCCTACTAGGAGTGTAGGGAAGATTTAAAAAAGGGGGGCTGACCCCCCTTTTTTGTTGTTGTATTAACTAATGCGATGTAAGATTTTATTAATAATTTAAATCTCAGGTCAAAGAGGTGGGTAAAATGAGAAGATTTTTCAGTATAGCTGCTATAGCAATTATTTCTATTTGCGGGCTATTATCCATTAGTGCTTACGCTCAAGAGACCGTCAAAGTAGGTTTTATAGCGCCTTTGACCGGTTTTGCAGCTGCCGATGGATATAGCTCACTGGAAAGCGCAAAACTAGCCGTTGATTATGTCAATGAACATGGCGGAATTAAAGGGAAAAAATTGGAACTCGTATCCTATGACGACGCCTGTCAGCCTGACCAGGCTTCGGCGTTAACGCGAAAGCTAATCGAAAATGACAAGGTTACAGTAATGATAAGCGGTTCCTATTCTTCGCCAAGCCGTGCAGCAGCAGTCATTTGCCAGCAAGCTAAAGTACCTTTCACTTCCACTTATGCAGTACATCCCAGCATAGTCGAGGCAGGAGAATATTGTCACAGAATTGGAATGGCCGCTCCCATTCAAGGAAGGACCGGAGGATACTTTGCGGTCAGGGAACTTGGAGCGAAGCGCATCGCCCTACTTATCATGAACAACGATTTCGGGGTATCTCTCGCCGAAGCTTTGAAAGAAACCGCAATTAAGCTTGGCGCTCAAATAGTATATGAAAAAAAATATCCCTTAGGGGAGACCGAGTTCAGAAATTATCTCAATGCTATTAAGGCTGCCGATCCCGATTTAATCTATGCGCCCGGATACTACAACGAAGCTGCAAACATCGTATCTCAAGCGAGGGAAGTCGGATTAAAGTGCTGGCTGATGGGCGATGAGGGATACGATTCTCCAAAGTTCATCGAACTGGCAGGAGCAGCAGCTAATGGAGTATTCATAACGACTGACCTCAATAGGGACAGCGAAAGACCAATGACCCAATTCTTCCTCAAAAACTACAAGGAACGAACAAATATAGATGCAGATATGGTCGGAGCCTCTGCCTTCGACGCAGTTATGTTAGTTTCCCACATCCTAAATAAAGTTGGGACCGATGCGAACAAGATAATTGAATATTGGGATACAATCGAGAATTTCGAGGACTGTTCAACAGGTCCAATACTTATGTTCCAAAACAGGTCCGCCATAAGACCAATGGATATTCAGATCGTTTTAAATAATCAATTCAGGTATTTTTATAGGTATTATGAGCCTGAGGTTATTTATCTTAATCCACCATCCGGGGGAAAATAAATGCTTCAAATCTTAGTAGATGCAATCGTCCTAGGGTGTTCTTACGCACTCATGGCCGTAGGCCTTAACATGGTCTACGGCCTTTTGAGGATTATTCATGTGGCACATGCTGCCCTTTACACTTTAGGAGCTTACGTAGGACTCTATTGTTTATATCATTTTTCTTCATCTTTATGGCTTTCTTTGATATTTGGGGCCATATTTTCTGCCTTGATCGGGACATTAATGTATAGGATAATTTACAACCCTGTGCTTACTGCGCCAAGATATGTGCCTCTAATTGCTGGCGCGGGAGTTTTTATAGCGTCACAAGAAATATTCAGGTTGTTAGCGGGACCGTATCCATACCCCTTTAATGCGAGTTTTAAGTTTCTATCCCTAACGCACTCTCATTTAAGGATAACAGAGACGCAAATGCTAATAATAACTTTTATGATAGGTGCTTTTCTATGCTTGTATTTGGTCATAAATAATACTAATCTTGGGATGATGTGGCGGGCGTGCACCCAAGATATGGAACTGGCCGCTTCATCGGGCATAAACGTGAATCTCATCATAGCAGTTAATTTCATGATAGGCTCAGCCTTGGCAGGATCTGCAGGAGTTTTGATGGCTTTGTATAGAAATTCGGTCTTTCCGACAATGGGTGCTATGGTCTCCTATAAAGCTTTTGTCGTCGTGGTACTTGGGGGTTTTGGCAGCATTCCGGGAGCAGCCATTGCAGGTATTCTTTTGGCAGTTGCAGAAAGCTTGCTCGGGATGGTCCCTCTTTTTAATTTGCCACGGGAAGCAATAGCATTCTTAGTGATGGTCCTAGTGTTAATGTTTAAGCCAAAAGGATTATTTGGGAGATGATGTCATGACTTTCGGATATATTCTTTCCATTTGCACCTTTGCCAGTATATATGCAATCCTGATCTTGGGTTTAAACATTTTAACAGGTTATACAAAGCAGGTATCGTTAGGACATGCTGCGTTTTTCGCCATAGGCGCCTACACACAAGCGCTTTTAGTTACAAAAGCCGGACTAACCTTCTGGAGTGCTCTCCCCTTGTCCATAGCTTTATCTATGACAATAGGGGTTATCATGGGACTGCCAAGCCTTCGGGTCTCTGATGATTTCCTTGTCTTGACTACTATAGGGCTCAATTTTATCGTAATGGGAATAACCGAATACTTCGATTTTTTCGGTGGCGCCATGGGTATCATAGGGATTACGATGCCCACACTTTGGGGTCGTCCCTTAAGCACGTCGGGGTACTTCGCGATCACTGCGCTTTTCCTCATGTTAGCCCTTTGCGTCAGCTATCTTTTTTCAAGAACTTGGGGAAGACTTGCCATGGAAGCTACGGGAGAGGACGAAGAGGCTGCTCAATCCCTTGGTATCAATACCGCTCTTTATAAAATATACGCCTTTGCTTTAAGTTCAACCTTTACCGGCTTAGCTGGTGTTCTTTGGGCACATAGCATAGGATCGGTATTCCCCAGAAATTTTTCCTTTGAGATGTCGGTGCTCTTTTTATCCATGTTGGTATTCGGAGGTCTTGGGACTATAAGAGGAGCAATATTTGGAGCCTTCTTTTTGTACTTATTGCCCGAATGTTTCAGGTTCATAGAAAATTATAGAATGTTAGTTTACGGAGCGCTGCTCACGATGATCGTCATTTTACAACCGAATGGCATGTTAGGAAGAGGAGGATTGCTTGATAGATGCTTCTCCAAACTCACGAAAAAGAAAGCGGAAAACCAAGGAATTTTGTAGATAAGAATGTCTTGTCTTTAAAAGATGTTAAAAAACACTTTGAGGGGTTAAAAGCGGTTGATGGTGTTGATATGACCCTAAATGAGACAGAAATTTTAGGATTAATCGGACCGAATGGTGCCGGTAAGACTACGCTTTTAAACGTCATAAGCGGCCTTTTAATGCCCAACGAAGGAGAAATAGTATTTAGGGGCATGAACATTACATCTTTACCCGCGTTTAAGAGAGCGAAATTGGGAATAGCCCGTACGTTCCAAATAGCCAAGCCCTTTGGACTATTGACTGTCGAGGAAAACATACTTGTGGGATTAGGATGTAAATTACACGGATCAATTTCGTCTTTATTCCAAAATTGCAGAAAAAAGGAAATCCTCCAAAAAGCACGCGAGATAATTAATCTGATTGGGCTTTATGGTTACAAAGACCAATTGACTTCTTCTTTGCCTATAGGTTTGTTAAGGAAGCTTGAAATTGGCAGAGCTTTGGCAACGTATCCATCGTTGTTGTTACTGGATGAACCCGCAGCTGGACTAAATAACCAGGAGAGAAACGAGCTTTCGGAGTTAGTGAGGAAAATTAGAGAAAAAGGTATTCCTATCATACTTATAGAGCATACTATGAGTTTCGTAATGAATTTGAGCGACAGAATAGTGGTACTTCATAGAGGAAGGAAAATAGCGGAGGGTTCTCCTTCCGATGTCGCAAACGATCCCCTTGTAATTGAGGTATACCTTGGCCGGAAGGGTGGTAAACATGCTTCTTAACCTTCAAGATGTGGAGATAGCTTATGGTCGCATAAAGGTCTTATGGGGCATTTCACTTTGTGTCGGCGAGGGTGAAATCGTTTCTTTAGTAGGAGCCAATGGAGCAGGAAAAAGCACCTTAATAAAGGGGATAATGGGCATAGTACCCTTACGAAAGGGATGCATAAACTTTTTAGGACACGATATTTCTAAAAAACATCCATGGGAGAGAGCAAAAATGGGCATCGCCTATATCCCCGAGGGAGGCAGAGTTTTCCCAGATTTAACCGTTGAGGATAACTTAAAACTAATAGCAAGCCTTTGTAAAAATGAGTTGAACGTGAGAAAACGACTTGATATGATTTACTCGCTATTCCCCGTCTTGAGGGAGAGGCTAAATCAAAAGGCGGGCACTTTAAGCGGCGGAGAAAGACAAATGCTAGCAATTGGAAGGGCCTTAATGTCAAAGCCAAAACTACTCTTAGTTGACGAAGTTTCCATGGGGCTCATGCCAAAACTTGTATCCAGCGTATTTGAAACATTAAAAGCATTGAAGGACTCAGGTATCAGCATGCTGCTTACGGAGCAAAACGTTTCAGAGGCATTGGCCATATCCGATCGCGGATATGTCTTAGAAAATGGTCGGATCACGTTGAGCGGCAACTCTGAAGAGCTTCTGGAAAATGAGCAGGTAAAGACATCTTTCCTAGGTATATAGGGTTGGTTACCCGGGTAAGATCCCTAAGCATGGCGTGAGGTGGCGCAATTAACATGAGCAAAGAAGTGCTTCTTGAAATGAGGACGATAAAAAGGGAGGAATTTATTGAGTGGTTTCGTCAAATTGGGGGTATAGAAACAAAACCGGGCACTTTTGAAGGTCCTTTTTGGAAAGCTTGTGTGAGCGAGCCTTGGGAGGTAAAACTTGGTGCCATGAACTTTCCTTCCCTTTACGTCAAGATAAACGTAAAGGATGATAAATTGGAAGATTTTATGAAGAAGTTTAGATTGCGCTTCCTAAGAGCAGGAGGTTAACATAAAATACGCAAAAGAGTCACGCAATGCACGCTTAAGTTAATCATAACTCCTACAATCAGGGAATATAAAGATCTAATACAATTTTTGCAAGTCATACTATTAACATAACTTTTGATTGAAACGTGGTGTATAATTGAGTAGCTTCGAACTTTTAAAAAAGGGGGACCGGAGTAAAAATGGAAAGAAAAATCCTTGAGTTTGCCTTAAAAATGGAAAATGAAGCGAGGGATTTTTACCTTCTAGTCAAGGATCGGGTTGCCGATCCGACGACCAAATCACTGATCGCCCACCTTGCGGATTGGGAGTTATCCCATTGTAATTTCATTGAGGATCAGCTTAAAAAAATTCAAAGCGTTGGCAAATGGGACCCAGCTGCCGCCACAGAAATGGACGAGGAGTCTGCCCAGGAGATTTTGAGAAAACCTTGGACAGAAGGAGAACTTCAAGTATCGCGCGTTGCCGATGTATCCGATATAAGTGTGCTTCGCATGGCACTTACTTTAGAACGAGATTTTAACAACTTCTACAAAAAAGCCTCGGAGAAAATAAAACATCCCGATGGAAAGAAAGTCTTAAACATGTTAGCAAATTGGGAAGCAGAGCACATGAGAATTATTGATGAACAAGTTAAGCAACTGCACAGGGATTTTATGGCAGAAATGGGTTTCGAGCCATTCTAAACCCCAAATAAAAAAGAACACCGGCACCAAAACTATTTGACTAAAGTTTAGAACTTCTAAAATCATCAACAGAAAGGGAGAACTAGTCTCCTTTTCTGTTGTCCTCTGGCGGCTTTTCAACTTCTTTATCGCCTTCCTTTAGTCTAGGATAACTTTTAGACAACCTCACTATATCAGCCGGCTCCATGTGTATTGTTATGATGCTGTGGGGTCCAAAGCGCCTTTTGAAATCTCGCTCTAGCTGAATTGTTATATCGTGCGCTCTAGATAGTGGCATATTTCCTTCGAGCATGATGTGAACGCTGACGGCAATGTGCGGACCTAGACGCCGCGTCCTCAAATCGTGAATCCCTTTTACCTCAGGAATACTCCATATTATCTCAAGAATATCCTTCTCCTCGTGCTCAGTAAGAGATGCTTCGAGCAATTCGTTTAAGCTTTCAAGAGCTAATGGAATTGCCAATTTTAAAATGATGGCTCCCAAGATAACCGCTGTTATGGGATCAAGAACACGCCATTTTTCACCAAAAAAAGCGGCTCCTGCGATTCCTAAAAAGGTCCCGCAAGCGAGAAAAACATCGCTTCTATGATCCCACGCCTTAAGTTTCAGCGAGCTACTGTCAAGCTCCTGGGCCATTTTATTGGTATAGACATATAACAATTCTTTAATTATCACGGTAAACGCCGCGGGTACCAATGCAACAGCTCTAATGCTTTCAAGAGGGTATCCCATAATAACTGACGTTATCTTGCGACCACTTTTCCAAAGAATAAATGTTGCAGCGACAATTAAAAAAATGCCTATTATCAAGGTTGCCAAAGTCTCAAATTTTGCGTGCCCAAAGTCATGGCTATCATCTCTGGGCCTACCCGCCGCAAAAAAACTAAGCAAGGCGACAGCATCCGTTATGGAATCAGACAAAGAGTTTACCCCATCGGCCACCAAAGCACTACTTTTCGCCCGTACCCCCACCGTAACCTTAAAAACCATCAAAAGAACATTACATACTAGGCCAATGAGTATAACCCTGCTTGCGCTTCTTGCTCTAAATTTCAAGTCATCTCGATTTTCCATTAACCATACCTCTGAATTTCAAAATGTTTTTGATTAAACAGCAAACTCACGGCATATTTTCATTTTACCGCTTACCTTACGCGAAAGAAAATGGCGCTTACATCGTAAAAAGCAGGGAAAAGGTGTCCTTTTCCCTGCTTTTTATATCGCTTTGCTCGAAACAAACCAAGGGGCGAAATATTGATGTAATTATTTAGTTGCTAGGTCCAGCAGATCTAAGCTTTCAAGCTTTTCTTTGGTAGGTGTGCCATCTTTGTCCCAACCTCTGAGTTCGTAATATCTTGGAAGCATTTCGTGAAGCTTGTTAACTCTTCCCTTGGAAGGACCTGCAGGTATTGGCTCTTTGAGCAATCTAGGAGGTAAGGTGTCTTCCTTGGGTGATATGCCAGCCTTTAAGTTAAAGAACTTCTCTAAATTCCATATACGTTCTCCTATTGTAAGCAGCTCTTCTGCCGTAACTTCTCTGCCAATGATAGGAGTAACTTGAGAAGCCAAGTCACCTGCATCCAACGCGAAGGTCAAAAATAGGCAAAAGCCCAAAGAATCTACCGCGGCAGTCAAATCCTGGAATGTCTTAGTCCACTGCGGTTTGGACTGCGTATCAGCTGGGTCGAGCTTTTCTGGAATGCCAAGGACTTCGGGAGAAGTAAGATATCCCCTAACGTGACATCCACCCCTGTTGCTCGTGGCGTATTCTAAGCCCATTCCTTGCAAGGCTCTGGGATCGTAAGCAGGCATCTCTTGTTTTTTAGCTGACATAGAAAGCTCCGGATGGCCGTACTTTTCGGCAAACCTGTAAGACCCTAGGGCTAGCTCCTCACCAAAACCACGCCTATAGCCCGTATCTTCAGTTAATTTCACAATCGCTTCGGCGTTACCCCAATGTAAGGATACGCCCGCCTTCTTTTCGTCGATCAGTCCAAGTTCGGCCAACTCCATGGCACACCCTATGGTGCTTCCCATGGTTATGGGGTCCATTCCAAGTTTATTGCAAATGAAGTTGGCTTTCGAGATTGCCTCTAAGTTGTCCACGCCACATTGTGCACCATAAGCCCAAACTGCTTCGTACTCAGGCCCTTCGCCAATCTCTCCCATAGCCTTGGTAACCCTGCCGCAAGCAGATGCACAGCTGGCACAAGCTTTATTCCTTAGAAGGATGGTCGAAGCCATGGTCTCTCCGGAGATCTTGTCAGCACCCTCAAACCACGCTTCTTTAAAATTCCTGGTCGGCAGGGCGCCAACGGAATTGATAACGTTCACCAAGACGTTCGTGCCATAAGTCGGAAGTCCCCCACCAGAAACGGGATGCTCCGCTATTTTTTTGCGTGCCTTCCTTAAAGCTTCCAAGAAGGCTTCTCGGTCGGCAATTTTTACTCCACCCGTTCCTCTTACAGCAACGGCTTTTAAGTTCTTCGATCCCATTACAGCCCCAACACCAGTCCTGCCTGCTGCTCTGTGTTTGTCGTTCATGACGCATGCAAAGAGCACCAAGTTTTCTCCCGCAGGACCAATGCAGGCTACTTTCGCCTCTGGGTCGT
>NZ_CALETC010000094.1:0-1838 GCF_937920065.1 Acetomicrobium mobile | reverse complement strand
GGGTTATTTTTCAACCTTTCCAAATTTACTGAGCTTGCAAGCTCTTGTATATCTATCTTCAAACTTGTGATTTCAGACAACCTTGTTTCCAGGTTTAGCGAAGTCATGATATCTGTCAGTTTCACCTTGACTTCTTTCGAGGATCGAACGCCCAACAATTCGTTTAATTCCTGAAATACTTCCTCAACATATTCTTTTCCCCTAGGATCGCATATCTCTCCTTTGATCTGGGCGTTAAATTCATACACATGGGGCAAGAGGATCATGACCGCCTGTCCGTGGGGTATGCCGTATTTGCCGGTTAATACGTACGACATGGCATGTGCGGCAGTAGTCTTTGCTATATTTATGGCCTTTCCGGAAAAGTTGGACGCTTTTGCTAATTTGGATAAAGAATCTATATCCCTTTCCCTAAAGGCCTTTAAATAGTTTTCCATGACTAACAAAATGCACTTCATCGAGTAAACCTTAGATTCATCCGTCGAATTTATGCTCCAGTAAGACTCTATGCCCTGGGCCAAGGAGTCAACTATCGAAGACGCCAGCGCCCTATCCGGAAGTGTGACCAATACCCTTGGATCTATCACCACGTATTCGGGAAGGATGTCGCTGCTTTCTATCGAATGTTTTTCACCGTTATAGTACATCACCGCAAAATGTGTGGCCTCTGCCCCTGTTCCGCACGTGGTGGGTATGGCCACATGCGGCACTTTCTGCACGGGCAAAAGCTCGGCGTGCACATCATCCTTTATGCAGGAAAAGTATTTAATGAGCTTTGCGACATCTATGGTACTTCCACCTCCATAGGATACTATGGCATCCCAATTTCCTTCCTTAAAAAGCTTTACTCCCTCGATGACATCCTCGTATTTGGGGTTATTCTCAAAATCGGAGAATACGTATATATCCTTTATTTTCCCGCTTACCTTTAAATCGACCAGTATCTCTTTAAATTTGGATCCTCTGAAAGCGCTCTTGCTGGCCACCAAAAAGATCCGCTGCACCTTCATTTCATCGACTAAATCCCATAAGCAGTCAAGGGAATTTAAACCTATATACTCAACTTGTTTCATTTTCATCATACCTTCTTATGTCTTTATCGACTTCCAACAAATCCTGAGGGGTATCTATTTCCTTGCAATAATGACAAGAGTAATCTAAATATCCCAGATGCACGTCCTGCAGTATTAGGTTTAAGGCCTCTTCGGCATAGACGCTTACGTTGCCTTGTTTGACAAAGATGTCAATCTCCTTGAGCCACAGGGTAAACTTATCCCTTTCAAGCTTATATAGCGGCATAAAGGCAAATACGCCGTCGCCCCTCAAATTGACCGAAATCCTTGCTATCCTATCATCAACAACCAGTGCCTTGAAATCCTTTTCGGGGAGAGGCAAGGTTTTGTTTATCAATCCAACATTTTTTATTACAGATGACGATATTTTCTCGATCAACGGCTCGTCGAACACCAAGTCGCCGTGCAGCAGCAATATATCGTCGTTAAGGTGTGGACCTGCCAGGTACATCGAATATATGTAGTTCGTCTCTTTGTATCTTTCATTTTTCACATATGTTATATCCAGATCATCGAAATTATTTTTCAGCTTCTCCTTTATCTTTTCCTCAAACGGTCCCGTGGTGATTATGAATTTCTTAAATCCATGTTTAGACAGCAGCCTGACCTGCCTTTCCAGTATAGTTTCTCCGTTGTATAGTTCGACCAGGCATTTAGGTTTATCGCTAGTAATCTCTTTTAGTCTGCTTCCGGCTCCCGAGTTAAGTATCAAAACTTTCATTTACGTTACCTATTGACCGCTTTCCCTGATGTAGGACATAAACA
>NZ_CALETC010000093.1:0-4223 GCF_937920065.1 Acetomicrobium mobile | reverse complement strand
GTATAAGATGGTTTGGTGATTATTGTCCATATGGGGTAAAAGTCGCTCGGGAATTATTCATTGCGATAAAGCTTATTGAGGGACAATAGAGGGATATTAGGGGAGATAGGGGGTGAAAAAATGGAAGCGTTTATCAATGTATTATCTGCTTATGTCTTTTTTTATCCGTTGATAATGTCTCTATTTTGGATTGCAGGTTCAATCCTGTTTAGTCGAAGGTGGGAAAAGGGGATAGAATTAGACTTTGATAGCAATGATTGGCCGATGATTAGTATTTTGATACCTTGTTATAATGAAGAAGATACCATTGAAGAGACTATTACTCTCATGCAGAAAATAGCGTACAAAAATAAAGAAATAATAGCGGTAAATGATGGCAGCCAGGACAGGACTGGTGAGATCTTGCATCGATTAGCAATGCAACACGACAATCTAAGGGTTATAGACTGTAAGGAGAACAGAGGCAAAGCTACTGCTTTAAAACTTGCAACTTTTGCATCAAAGGCGGAGTACCTGATTTGCGTTGATTCAGATGCAGTGCTGGATCCATACGCAGCCCATTATTTGATTTATCATTTTTTCCATCATGGTGAGAGATTAGGTGCGGTTACTGGCAATCCTCGAGTACGCAATCGAGATACGTTATTAGCTAGATTGCAGATTGTGGAATATGCTTCAATTATCGGAGCCATAAAAAGGGCTCAGCGCATCTGGGGAAATATAATGACCATTTCTGGCGTTGTTGCTGCCTTTAGAAAAAAATCCTTGGTTGATGTGGGCTTATGGGATCATGACATGATAACTGAGGATATATCTGTCTCGTGGAAATTGCAAGAAAGATTTTGGAGCATACGTTATGAACCGAGGGCCTTGTGCTGGATGCTAGTGCCTGAAACAATTAAAGGCATTTGGAAGCAGCGGATTCGTTGGGCACAAGGTGGTCAGGAAGTAATACTGCGGCACTGGAAAGTTATACTTAGTTGGAGCCACAGGCGCATATGGCCACTTTATTATGAGCAGTGGGCTAGCTTGGTTTGGGATTATTCCTGGATAATCGTGACGGTTTATCGCTTTATAACTGCAAAAAACCTCCAAGAATTATTTATATGGTTTACATTTTCATCTTTCGCATTAGTCTTTTTGTGCCTTATACAGTTATTTACATCTTTAATAATTGATAGTAAATACGATAACGTATTGTACTGTTTTGCTTGGGGGGCATGGTATCCCGTCATATACTGGGTATTAAATGCAATGATAGTAGTGTTTGCTCTGCCCAGAGCAATCAAAAGCAGAATAAAAGGAGGATACGCCACATGGGTAAGCCCGGACCGAGGTACGCGGGATGCAGTACAAACAACTCATTTATAATAAAATCAAAAAAGATATGGTGGCGTGAAATTATTGTTGCCATGATAACATTGCTGTTATGGGTTTATTGTGGTGCGGTTGTCTTTTTTTACTTAGATGCGCTGCTTGCCCTTAATCATGATTTTCCACAGCTGTTTAGAACTGTTTTTAAAATGACTAATGTGGACGTAAAAAATTTTATAAAGCTGATTTGGTGTTTGTTTTCCATGGCATTTTTTACACTGTTCATTTGGAGCTATTATAATCGCAGAAGATTTGGGAGTTTAACCCGGCGCCACTATCCTAGTGAAACGACAAAGGAAGATTTGCTGAAATTAAATATGATAGATGAAGAGACCTACGATAAATTGCAGAACTCGAAAGTTATTGTATTTGAGAAAAATCCTATCAAGGATTAGGTGAGTTTAGTGAAAACTTCAGTTGTAAGATTTATAAGAACAACCATCATAGTATTGCTGATAGTTTTTGTAATTTTAATTTTTGCGGATAAGTCGGTTACTTCAAATACTGCGGCTATGGACTTTCCGGAACCTTTAAAGCGAGACGGATGTCTTGTGCTTACTTATCATCGTGTGAGAGATGATAATTTCGTGACAAAAATGGTAGAAGTATTGACCAACTCTGATGAGCTCAAGCATTATTCAGTTTATGAAAGTGAATTTGAACACCACATGCAAATATTAATGGAAAACAACGCGACTTTTGTTACACCTGATGAGTTGAGACAATTTCGAGAGAGCGGCAATTTCCCTGAAAACTGTATTTGGATTTGTTTTGATGATGTAGATGAATCGGTTTATGAGAATGCCTTTCCCATACTCCAAAAATATCAGATTCCTTTTACGCTATTTTTAATTGCAGGGCATGTTGGAAATTCGGATTTTAACAATTTGACTCTAGCTAACTGGCAGCAGATCCAGGAGATGGTAGACAGCGGCCTTGCTACGGTGGGCTCTCATACATTTGACATGCATTACTTAAAAAATGATGAACCGGTATTTTTTGATCCTGGGGAAAGGGATAATTTCTTAAATGATATCATAAAGAGCAAGCAGGTTATTGAGGCAAATCTCTCGGGAGTAGAAGTGGTGGATTTTGCCTATCCCTTTGGAGAAGGCAAGGAGGAACTCGTGCCTCTCATAGAAAAAGCAGGATTTTTATCAGCCTATATTCTAGCGCCGCGAATTGTGTGCAAAGATAATTCGCCTTACTGGCAAAACAGAATTTTAGTTGATAATGAAGTATTTAAAAATATCGTATTACCATGGGTCAAAACCCAAAGTTAAAAAGAACCAGACAGGGGGACGTTTTGTTTGTCAGGTTTTCAGACCTGACAAACAAAACGTCCCCCTGTCAGGCTGCTTTGGCATAGAAAGGAAAATTGAGGCCGGCAGATCAGTGTACTTTGAGGAAAGTGAGGGAGATTTCTCGTGCATGCTTTGGTCTTAAGAGTATGTCCCTTGGCTTAAATGGCAAGTTCGGCGCTTTCAATGTGCTTTTTTTCAGCATATTGCTCGCAATGATTAATGGGGCTTATTTTGAACGGTGCTATAAATTTTAAAAAATGGAAAACCCGTTTTCAGGAAGTACTTTCTGATGACGGGTTTTTTCAATTAGGGCGTCCAATAAACTCACAAAAAATGGGATTTATGTAAAATTATGTCTAAAAAGAAGGAAAAAGCTGTTTTTATATCGAAATTCCAATATAAATACAAAAATCTTCATTGCAAGTTGCAAAAAATATCTACAACATGGTGGAGGTTTTGGACGACGATATGGTTTTCTCAAGCTTAATTTTTTTGTACTTGTTCTTTCCCTTAAACTTAATTTTTTATTTTATCATCAAAAATAACACCTATAGAAATATTGTGCTGCTATGTTTCTCCTTATTTTTTTATGCCTGGGGGGAACCATTTTTTATTTTGGCCATGCTGCTTAGCGCGTTGGTGAATTATTTTTTTGCGCTGCTCGTGGATAAGTTTAGAGGAAATATAAGGAGCAAGCTTGCTTTGTGGGCAGCAGTAGCCTTTGACCTTTGTATGCTCGGAATATTTAAGTATTACAATTTTATTGTAGGCAACATAAATTATATTTTCCACACTGCCATACCCTTTAGCTCAATAGGTCTTCCTATTGGAATATCCTTTTATACTTTTCAAATAATATCCTATGTGGTGGATGTGTATAAGGGAGATGTCCCCGCTCAAAAGCACTTTTACAAGCTCTTACTTTACATGTGCCTGTACCATCAGCTGATCGCCGGGCCAATAGTCAGGTATAAGGACATTGCCTATGAGATTGACAACAGGCAGATTACGGTGGACCGCTTTAGCTCCGGCATAAATAGGTTCTTGGCAGGATTGTTTAAAAAGGTAATCATTGCTAATGCTGCCGGCAAGGTGGCAAGCACATTCCTGGACGGCAACTTAAGCGAGCTTTCGGTTTTGGGTGCCTGGCTAGGAATCATAATGTACACCATTCAGATTTATTTTGATTTTTCCGGCTACTCCTGCATGGCCATAGGCTTGGGGAGGATGTTTGGATTTACCTATAAGGAAAACTTCAACTATCCGTACATTGCAAAGAGCGTGCAGGATTTTTGGAGGAGATGGCACATCTCACTTAGTTCCTTTTTCCGAGATTACGTGTATATTCCCCTGGGAGGAAACAGGAAGAACTATGTGCGCAACGTAATGATAGTCTGGATGCTTACAGGCCTTTGGCATGGAGCAAGTTGGAATTTCATTATATGGGGTCTGTATTACGGCATATTGCTCCTTGTGGAAAGAAAGCTATTAGCAAGAGTGTTGCAAAAAATACCTGCAGTGTTATTGCACATATATTTGATCATT
>NZ_CALETC010000092.1:0-2082 GCF_937920065.1 Acetomicrobium mobile | reverse complement strand
CCGTATTTTTCGATGAAGTCCTGGGGCGTCATGTTGGCGATGCGGGCCATCTTGTTGACGAAGAATTTTGACTCAAAGTCATCCCGGGTGAGCCTGATCATGTATTCTCTGGCTATGCGGTACTGCAGGGAGTTGATGTCAACGGTTCTTATCTTCATCTTGCCTGTCGTGGGATCTACGATGTCATCGAACATGATAGGGGTTAATTGGTTATTTTGTATCGTTATTATTGCGTTGGTGCCGCCGTCTGCCAAAAACTTAAAGGCTCCGTAGCCTAAGTTGCGCGTGTATTCCACGTCGAAGGGGTTCGGGGGAGCACACCTTACCTCGTATCCGATTTCTTTGTTCTGAACGGATATGGGAATGTCCATCTTCTTGAGTTCGCCGTTGAGCTGTCTTTTTAGCACGTCGGAGAAGTTGATCTCGGCGTAGCGAACATGGCCATATTCGTCTTTTTCTATGGAATCTATGGCTGACAATTCGTGGGACGACATCTTTGAAATTAACCCTTCCGCGGCCACTATCACGCCGTGGTCTCTTTCTAAGGCTAATCTTTTTATGATCGTGCCGCTCATGATATCAATGACGTGTTTCAGGCTTATGGTCTCGCCCTCGAATTCCTCTGGAATGATGGTAAGCGTGGCGCTTGCACTTTTGCCGATCCCTAAGGCCAGATGCCCGCTGACTCGGCCCATTGTGACGACCAAAAACCAACGGCCCATTGTCTTTGCGTCTTCCATGAGGTTCATGACGAGTTCGGCGCCCAAGGCCCTGGCCGTTTCATAGCCGAAAGTAGGAAGGCCCTCCGGCAAGGGCAAATCATTATCTATGGTCTTTGGGACGTGGACAAAGCGTATGTTGAGCCCTAGCTTTTCTCTTGCAAACTCGGATACTTTATGTGCGGCGTAGGCGGTATCGTCTCCTCCGATGGTGACTATATGGGTGACTCCCAAGTCAACGAGGTTTTCTACAACTGTTCGAAGGATGGCCTCGCTTTTGGTGGGGTTAAAACGAGACGTCCTGATTATGCTTCCTCCTTCTTTATGGATGCGGCTTACCATGTCGATAGTGAGGGGGATGACTTTTTTGTTGGCGGTGGCTAGGTGGGAAAAGCCGTCGTAAATGCCCAATACGTCCCAACCGTTGTTTCGTGCCTCTATGGTTACCGAAGCTATGACGTTGTTTATGCCAGGAGCAGGTCCACCTCCGCAAATTATCGCCAAGGTATTGCCCTGAAAATTCATGTTTTTGTGCCTCCTTTTGTGCAACTGCTTTATAGATCATAACAAGTTTATCGTATTTTAACTACGTTTCTTTATTCTGTCCATGTATCAAGTAAGATTTTGACGTTTCTATTCCGGATCGTCATTAATAGTCGATATCTCCTGCGTGCCTGAGGAGGGGAATGCAACAGCAAAGATCAAAGAGATGGTTTAAGATAGTTAGGGATGGATGGCAAGATGAATAAAAAGTTGTTGATCATATATGAAGCGCTTTTAAAACATTACGGCCCACAAGGCTGGTGGCCGCTGACGAGTCTTGTCGAAGAAGGAAAAGATGGCGGCTATCATCCTGGAGACTACGAGCATCCAAAAACGGAACTTGATGCATATGAGATCATAGTTGGGGCGATACTGACTCAAAACACATCTTGGTCGGCCGTTGAGCGGGCGATTCAAAATTTAAGGCAAATGGGCGCCCTTAATCCTCATGCATTGCTTTCTTTAAGTGATAGCGAGCTTAAAAGAGCCATAAAACCCGCAGGATTTTATAACCAAAAAGCGCTATACTTGAAAGAAGCAACGAAGTTTTTTATGAGTCTAAGCAAAAAGACGCCGACGCGAAAAGATTTGCTGTCTGTAAAAGGCGTTGGCAACGAGACGGCCGATTCTATATTGCTTTATGCTTACAAGCAACCTCAATTTGTCATCGACGCTTACACTAAACGAATTGCCTTCGCCCTGAACTTGGCGGATGAAAGAGCGGGCTACATGGAGCTAAAAAAATTGTTCGAATCAAATTTACCCAAAGACGTCGCATTGTATCAGGAGTTTCACGCCTTGTTGGTAGAACATGCAAAGC
>NZ_CALETC010000091.1:0-1050 GCF_937920065.1 Acetomicrobium mobile | reverse complement strand
ACAAAAAGGTTGGCCTATGGAGCGCTGGTGGGGCTTGTCCAAGAAGTTGAATGCTTTGGGCTGCAAGGTGACATGGCAACCTGGCGGTGACATGCAAAGTTATGCCGATTGGATCTACAACCTCGATTTGCTCATAAGCGTAGATACGCTTGGGCTGCACATAGCGCTTGGCGGAGGAGTTCCTGTGATTGGCCTTTTCGGCCCCACTTCACCAAAAGAGATCCCCAAGTGGGGCGTGGGGTTTTGGTTGTGGGAGCGTGGCGGCAAAATGACGCACTCCGTAGATCGCGTATTTGACGCCGCACGAAGATATCTTCGGGCCATCAGGAGCGGTCATTTAAAAGGCCATCCTGGGGTTTCACTGTTAAATGATATGTATAAAAAAACAAATCAAGCTTCCCTAGCAATAAGACGAGGTCTAATTGGCTAATGTAGGTGTTTGTTGGGTTAAGTATAATATAAATGTGACCCTACTCGGGTCTTTTTGGGTTTTACTGAGATTTATAACGATCTTTTATGAGAGGGAGGCGATGATAGATGTCTAAAGTGACGTATCTTGGGCATGCGGCCTTTTACATTGAGGGAAAAGGGATTAAAGCCCTGATTGATCCTTTTTTGTCAGGCAATCCTTCTAGTGCATGGAAACCGTCGGATGTGAAAGAACTAGATTATATCTTTATTACCCATGGACATGGCGATCACCTGGGAGATACCCTTCAAATAGCTAAAAATACTGACGCAATGGTCATAGCTAATGCCGAGATCTCCGCCTATTTGACGTCAAAGGGCCTTAAGTGCCATAGCATGCACATAGGAGGCAGGTACACTTTTCCCTTTGGGAGAGTTAAACTTACCCCTGCATGGCATGGCTCTGGCATTACCGAAGGGGATCAGACGTTGTGCGGCGGAACGCCTTGCGGGTTTTTAATTGAGGTGGAAGGCAAAAAATTGTATCATGCTGGCGACACGGGTCTCACCATGGAAATGAAGCTGCTTGAGCAAGAACAAGTAGATCTTGCCATGTTGCCCATAGGCGGAAACTACGTAATG
>NZ_CALETC010000090.1:0-1726 GCF_937920065.1 Acetomicrobium mobile | reverse complement strand
TGATTATCTAGATCTATTCGAGACGAAAGACCTTTAATCGAAGGACAGCGAGCAAAATGGCGCAAAACATGAAGTCGTTGTGCTGTGCCAATCCCCTTTCCCCTATAATCTGAATGCAGGCTAATATCCCCTTCATGAATAGTGGCTTCTTTTATGTCGCGGGGGTTGAAGTAATGCAACGAATATCCAACGATTTGATTTGTCTTCTTGTCCCTTACAACAAGGCACAACTTCTCTCCAGCCAAACTGTATAACATTTTCTTATCAAGGCCAAGCTTTATGCCTTCATGGAATTGGGCGTAAAGCTTCGACACATAGGGCACAAGATCTTTCGTACAGGGAATAAATTCAACGTCATCATATGCCCCTTTATTGATAACGGGGATTTTCCTAGCTTGCCACAGGTTTCTAGCAAGGAATGTGGTTATCCTAAAAAGAGCTTTAGGGAATCGTATAAGTTTTAAAAAATTCACTTGTCAGACTTCTCCTTTGCGCAAGTTTTCTTCTAGTCCTTTAATATAAAAATACGCAGCGATTCCATTCGAGGAATATGCTTGGCGCAGTAATTTGATTACGTCTTTCCGAGGAAAGCGGCCCAACGATCCTGTCGGATGATTTTTAATATGCCTCGTTAATATAGCTTCAGGCAACATCCAACGATATCCTTTTGGCAACGCCCTTTTGGCAACGCTCCTTATTTTCTCTTTGATCGATATAGCTTTTTCTGTATTTATTTGTAAATCCTGTAGCGATAGACCTTGCTGTTCTGAAATTCTATCGACGTATTTTTTATAAAAACATTGGTAAAGCCTTCTTTCTTTCGGGACTCTGCACCAAAAATTCATAAAGCCCTTGTCCCAAAAAGGGATCCACCAATCGTAACCAAAGAACTCATAAACACGAAGCGAGTTAACAATAAACTTTGGTTGCCTCTCGGAAACATCCCAAGATTCATAAATACTTGCCGAATCGGGATATTGAGCGAGATCTCCCAGCGTGCGAAGAACCCGCCATTCAAATTGTTTAACAATAATATTATTTTTTATCGATGCGTTAAGATTATAATGCGTCTCTAAAATAGCTCTGGTGACGTGTGGGTAATTTGGGAGTCTGTAAATATCCGGAAAGACTTCACTCAGACTACCTGTAAGTTTGTCCGCAGTGTGACCTGGTACAAAGACAGCTTCATCAGGTATTCGATTTTCTTTTTTTAGCATCAAAACTGCAGGCCAATCCTGTATGTGTGGCAAAGAAACTAAACCGTCGGCAAACTCAGAATATGCCTTCATTTCATCACTTCGGTACCATTTATACCAATTATCATTTGAGTATGGAACGAACTCCCAACTGATGCCAAGCTTTTTAGCGACCATATTGCTTACCTCTGCCTCCCTGTTTCCAGGTTTACCATAAGAAAAGGCAACTATATTTTTATATCCTATTTTTTTGAGCATAAGAGCAACTAAACGAGAATCATAGCCGCCGCTTAAAGGAATAACAATAGTTCTCCCGCTAGCATAAGAAATAAGATTTTGAAAGACGTTAATTAATGTTTCATCAAGCTTACGGAACAGTATTTCGGTTTCATCTTCAAAATAATTGCCATGAACATATCTATAATAACGCAACGGTTCAACTATTATGTCACTGTCTTCAGAAGGCTGGAAAAATACAACTTCTCCCGCCTGAACCTGTTTAACGTTTGGAAAAAGCGTGTCTGACCCCG
>NZ_CALETC010000089.1:0-1240 GCF_937920065.1 Acetomicrobium mobile | reverse complement strand
CATGCCCGAATACGTGACCGCGAGGCTGCAGGACCTGCTTAACGACGAAAGAAATTTACTCTCCGGAAAGCACGGGCGGTTCAGGAGATTCCGCCCCGGAGATTCTTTTCGCTATATTAAGAAATAAAATTTTTAGGAAGTGAATTAAAGTTGAACAGTGTGTTTGAAAAAATAGCTCATAAAGTAAAATGGCTTAGTGGCAAATTATGCATATTAATGATAAACGTGATTGTTATTTTTGCTTGTATATTCATAAATAAAGACAAAGATATGTATATCCTGGGAAGCTCGCTTGGCTATAGGTTTGCGGATAATGCGATGTATATGTTTATTTACTTAAACGAATTTACCGACAAGAAGGCAATATGGATTACAAGGGATAGAGCAATAAGGGAACGTCTGTTGAATAAAGGACTCAAGGCATATTTGGCCTGGGAGCTAAAGGGAATATATCATCAACTCAAGGCAAAATACGCCGTTGTGGATCATGACTCTCGGGATATCAATCCCTACCTTTCCCTTGGGGCTATAAAGGTCAATTTATGGCATGGAATTCCTATCAAGAAATTGCCATGTTATCTTAAGAAAACCAATAGGATCACAAATTTCATAAAGTCCTCCAGATGGTATAAATTATTTTTCCCAGGGATGTGGGATCAAAAGGACATCTTCGTGTTAGTTACATCCAGGCCAATAATCGATCGCATGCTTCCCTTGTTTCCTGTCGATAGCAAAAAGATGATCATAGCCAACTACCCCCGAAACGAGATGAATTTGCGCCATAAGGGCTATGTTATTCGTTATCTGGACGACAAGATAATATCATTGTTGAAATGCTTGCAGTTGTTGAAAAAAGAGGGTTACATAATTTTAGGGTACTTTCCAACTTTCAGGGATTGGGGAGAAGATGTATTTTTCACCGCAGATTATGATAAGTTACGTTCGTTTTTGAGTTTCCTGTCCGATAATAATGTCGTGGTCATCACTAAATTTCACTTTGGAGTCAAGTTTAGAAACGGACAGCTTGAAAGGATAAAGGAAGATATTAGCGATTTCAAAAACGTCATACTGCTGGACGAGGGGGACGACATAAACTCAATCTTGCCAGATCTTGATCTGTTGGTATCCGACTACTCAGGAGTCATCTATGACTTTCTGTGGTACGAAAAGCCGATCATACTTTACCCCTATGACCTGGAAAGGTATAAGGAGGACAGGGGATTTTCAATAGATTACGATA